>MHKK01000035.1:5044-7321 GCA_001818365.1 Candidatus Komeilibacteria bacterium RIFCSPHIGHO2_01_FULL_52_14 | reverse complement strand
GGCCTGGTGTCCGGTGAAGCTAGCCGAGGCAGTTGCTGCAGGCGTCCTTGCAGCCGCCGGTGCCGCAGACGTCCGGCGTGCAGACGACCGTTTGGCACGACCCCCTGTTGCCGCCCGGTGGCTTCCGCCTCGCCCTTTCGGGAGTGTACAGAAGCCCACCGGAAGGATCGAGAGGAGAAAGCCCGTCAGGCGTCACGACCTCGACGAGTGCTTCGGTAACCGACGACGAGCCGGTGAACATGATCGGCATCGTTTCCGCGAAGGTGGCCAGATTCAGATTCGGGTGCCGAGGACTGACCTCGACATAGACCCCGCGGATCATCTGCCGGTAGCACGTTTCACGGAACGACCGCTCACCGAAAGCACAGCTGTTGAACTTCCAGACGCTGTCGATGACTTCGTCGGTGTCCGGATGACGGACGTTGACGCGGATGAACTCCGCAGCCGGCAAGTAATCGTCCAACGGGACGAGGAGCTTGACCTCCGGGACCTTGGCCTTGTCGTTCTGCGCCTGAGGAGGCGGACCGGCAAGGACCACCGAGGTGAACCCGGCGAACAGAGCAAGGCAGAACGCTGCGATGATGGAGCCGATGAAACGCCTCATGCAAACCTTTTTGCGCGTTATGCGCATTTCCGAATTGACAGCTACTCCTGGTCACTGACCTGGGACTACCCGGGTTTGGTCTCTACTCCCTCCTTAGCTAGAGCCCTCGAAATCGAGGGGAAGCCGGGTTAACGAATCATGAGTATATAATGACAATGAACACTTTCAAGGGTAACGTACAACTCTAGCCCCGAACTGTCAAAAAAGTCAATGAAGCAAGGATCCGGAAAAAAAGTACCCCACCGAGCAAAAATCTCGGTGGGGCAGTCGACTCGCCAATTGCGAGTCATTCAAACTCCGTCGTTGCAGGCGGCTTCGGTGTTTCGAAGAAGCCGACGTGGACGATCTGCGGGTGCTTGGTGAGGGCGGTCGTGATGAGCTGGCGGGTGTTCCGGTGAAACTGATGGCCGATGGCCGTCATGAAATCCGCCGTCTCGACTGCGCGCACCAGGATAGCGTGTCCGTAGACTCGTTTGTCGCCTTTTACGCCGACGAACCGGTTGCCGTCGAGCGCGACGACAAGTTGCGAGAACACTTCCGGCGGTTCGGCGTCGAGAAGGATCTTCCGCACGACTTCATCGGCCCAACGGGCTATTTCGATCCGCTCCGGTGTCGCGGGGATTCCTATGACGCGGATGTAGAGGCCGGGGCCAGGGAAAGGTTCGCGCCGAGCGATGCTGTCCGGCAGCTTCAGGCTCGCGCCGAGTTCGCGTACTTCATACTTGAAAAGATGGCTCAGCGGATGCAGCTGTTTCAGCCGGAACGTCAGACCGACGTTGTGATGCGACTTGATGAGCGCCGATGCTCCTGCCCGCCCCGACTCGATAACGTCGGTCGCAAGCGTCCCCTGCAGCAGCCAGGGAGCATGAAACTCACGTCCTGCGCCGTTCAAACTCTTGCGGTATGCATCGCGGAACCGGTGGCGCTTTTTTTCGGCATCGATCGTTTTAGGGATGCTTCGAGCGAACGTGCGCGACCGGTTGAGCACATGATGCTGAACGCCGACGATCGACGCATAGCTTCGCACTTCCTCCAACTCGTTTGCGCGTAAAGCGCCGGTGTCGATCGTGACGGCCTGTAATCTTTCGCCGAGGACCGGCCGGAGAATCGCAGTCAGCGTCGTGGAGTCGACGCCCCCGGAAAAGCCGATGATGGCCCGATCGTTCTTGATGCGCTCCGCCGTTTCCGTCTGGATGCCGGTGATGATGTCGTGCGGCTGCCAGTCGAAATCGCAGTGGCATACCGCTACCAGGAACTGGCGGAGCATATCCTTGCCGTACTCCGTATTCCGGACTTCGGGGTGGAATTGCAGACCCCAGATCCCGCGTTGAGCGTTGTGAAACGCTGCGATGGATTTATCCGGTGCGCACCAGCCGACCGCTTCAAAGCCGTCGGGCAGTGATGCGACGCGGTCTCCGTGACTTGCCCAGACGGACTGCGCCGGAGCGATCGTGTTGAACAGCGTTGCATTGGGATCGAGCGAGATCGTCGCGGGTCCGTATTCGCTTCTCGTGTGATCGCCGACAACTTCGCCGCCGAAGACCTTCGCAAGCCACTGCATGCCGTAGCAGATCCCGAGGATGGGAATGCCGAGCGACAGAATACGCTTCGGCGGTTCGGGAGCGCCGCGCTCGTAGACCGAGTTCGGTCCGCGGGAAAGGATGATGCCCTTC
>MHKK01000035.1:0-5032 GCA_001818365.1 Candidatus Komeilibacteria bacterium RIFCSPHIGHO2_01_FULL_52_14 | reverse complement strand
TCGAGCCATGGGACGGATTGCGCTGGCGATAGTACGGCGGATCTCACGCCGAGTTCCCGGAGCGTGCGACCGATAACGAGGGTGTACTGTGAACCCAAATCCACGACAAGTATTTGCACTGATGTTAGCGACATCGAGCACCTCGCATGTTTTGAAGGGACAAAAAAGAGTCCTCCTAAAAGGACACCGTGAAATGGCTCTATCCTAGACCAATCTATGGGTAACGGCAAGGAGCGTGGTCACTACCATTCGTCGATCCATTCGCGGACGGTATCGATGGTATCGGATACGCCTTGCGATACCCGCTTGGCGGTCGAGCGCAATCGGCGCTCGACGATGTAAAACCGTACGGCGAGTACACCGCAGAAAAGACCGGCGAGAATCAACAGAAACCCTATCAAATATCCTACGATCTGTGGCCAGGCAAAGATAAGCATGCCGAAGACAAGCAGACCGATGCCAAAGCTCGCGAACACATAGGATGGCGTTTTGTAGTTTTTGAACGGATAACGCATAGAATGAGATCTCTCTCTATAAAGTATATCGCGTTGAGCCAGCGCTGCCAAATGAACGAGCGATAACGGATTGACGCGAGCGTGCAATCAACGCATAATAGATGTGTTATGTCTTCGAATCTGACACTTGAACGCCTGGTGAAGAAGTATGACCGGCAGCGCGTCGGCCTGTCTATCGCTTCATTGAGCCGACAAGTAGAGCACAGCTTCAAGGAGTTCATGCGGCGCACGCTGCCATTCGGCACGAGGAAGTTTCAAAATGTGATTTTTTGCGGCATGGGAGGATCGGCTCTCGGCGCCGATTTCATTCGAACCGTTTACGAACCCTGGCTTCCGGTCCCGATACATATGGTGAGTGACTATCACCTGCCCGCATTCGCGAATAAAAACTCCCTTGTTATTTTATGCAGTTACTCTGGAACGACCGAGGAAATACTCTCGTGTTTTAAAGAGGCACGCCTGCGGCGTTTACCCAGCGTTACCATCACTGCCGGAGGAGCGCTTGCCCGAATGGCACGACGGGCATACACTCCGCTGTTCCAGTTTACGCCAACGTATAACCCGTCAGGGCAGCCGCGTATCGGCACCGGGTATCTTATGGCAAGTTTCTACATCGCCTTGCGAAAAACAATCCTGACGAAAGGCGGCTTCGAGCACCTGTCGAATGTCGTCACAAAAATTAAACCGCAGGCATCGACCGCGTACGCTTTTGCGCAGAAAGTTTTTGGCAAATCGCTGGTGATTATCGGAGCCGATTTTTTACGAGCCAACGCGCATATCTTCAGCAATCAATTAAACGAGAGCGCAAAAACTTTCGCGCCGTTTTTTCTATTGCCGGAACTCGATCACCACCTGCTTGAGGGCATGGGAAGTTTACGCAGTGCGCGGCGACATTGGGCAATCGTTTTTTTGGACTCTGGTGCATATGAACCTTCGATTAAGAAGCGGGTTCGGAGCACCCGTCACGTGTTTGAAAGACAGGGCTTTGCAACGCATCGGATATCCTTTTCTGGAACCAGGGTGCAGCAGGCGTTTTCGGCACTTTCATTCGGCGGATTCGCAAGTTACTATCTGGCGCTGCTTCAGCACCGTGATCCGAGTTTGATTCCGTGGGTCGATTTTCTTAAGAAGCGGCTCGCGCATTAATATCTCCCGTTCATGATTACACTGCGCGCGTTCGGCACGTATCTTGAGCGCTCGCGTCTTGACTATGTATTGTTTTTTGTATTCGTTTTCGCTGTTCTCACCTACATTCAGTATTCTCCGGTGATCGGAGACCCGGACGGGTTCTATCATGCCAAGATGGCGGAATTTCTTGCCAAGGGTCAGATTGTGCATGAGATGCCCTGGCTGCAGTTTACTACGCTCGCCGCATCTTTTACTGATCATCATTTTTTGTACCACGTTCTTTTGATACCGTTCGTGATTTTTGGCAAGCCGCTCCTTGGCGTGAAACTGGCGACCGTATTTTTTTCTTCCGCGTTCTTCGTCGTCTTTTACGCATTGTTGAAGCGCCTCCATCTTGCCGCTCCGCTCACCTATACGCTGCTGCTGTTGGGAACGAGCTCTTTTGTTTTTCGTTTGAGTTTGGTGAAGGCAAATTCCGTATCGCTCATTGTGCTCATGGTCGGCATATTCGCGCTGTTTGAGCGCCGACCGATGCTTTTGGCCCTCTGCGGAGCGGTGTACGTATGGCTCTACGGTGGTTGGCCCGTGATCTGGGTGGCGGCGGCGGTTTTTTGCATCACCGATGCGGTCATATCCCGGTCGGGCGTTTCTCGCTCGGTCCGGAGCCGTCCTCACGGAGCCCGTTCGTGGTGGGCGCTGCTTGCGGCTCTCGGAGGCGGTACTGTTTTAGGCATCGTACTTAACCCGTATTGGCCTTCCAACCTTGCTTTTTATTGGCAGCAGATTTGGCAGATCGCGATTTTGAATAAGGGGGCCGAGGTCGTTGTCGGCGGAGAATGGTCGTCGTTGTCACCGAAAGAATTCGGTGCATTCTTCCCGTATCAGCTACTCGCGTTCCTTCCTGCCTGTGCCATGCTTGTCGTGCGACCGTCGCAGGCCACGCGGCGAAGCTGGCAGTTGTTTTTTCTTGCCGTGGTCGCAGCTCTCTTTGCGGTAAAATCGCGACGATACGTCGAACTGGCGGCTCCGCTGCTTCTTCTGTCGGCGTCGTCGTTCTGGCGCGACATGTTTCCGGCCGGAACCCTTGTCGAGTGGTGGACCCGGGGAAAGATTATTTTTGCCCGCGGCGCGGATCAGCTGATCCTTGCATTGGTTGCAATGCTGTTGACGTTCATCGTGCTTCCGATGGGTTTTGCACAGCAGATTATCATGGCTCACGAAGAACTTTCGCATGGCGTGCGGCTGACTCGCTATGCAGGCGCTTCTGCGTGGCTTCGCGGCAATACGCCCGAAGGCAGCATCGTATTTCACAGCGATTGGGACGACTGGCCGATGCTTTTCTTTTTTAACGACCATAATCGCTATCTGGTGGGGCTCGATCCCACGTTCATGTACAATTACAGCCCGTCCTTGTATCATCGATGGGCGACGCTCACTCGCGACGGAACCGATGACGATCCTATCGGCTTTATCTCCAAAGAACTCGGATCGCAGTACGTGGTGATCGAAAAAGATCACACGGCATTGCAAAAAACCGTGAGCACCAATGTGTATACGCATCTCGAGTATGAGGACAGTGAGGTTTGGATATATAAAATCGGAACGGAGACGACCTGATCTCTATGTACGTACGTAAGCCATCAGAGAAATCATTGTGGCTCTACAGTTATCTCGTGGTTGCCGCACTGTTTCTAATTCTTACAAATGTCGTGTATCTGCGGCTTTATTTGCAGACGCCGCCGGGGTACGTATATTCGGGGGTTGGTCTTGAGGCGGCAGCCGACAAATTTGTTTATTTCTCGATGATAGAGCAGGGGAAAGAAGGTAAGCTTTTTATGCGGAATACCCATACACTGGAACCGCAACGCGGTCTGCTTTTTTCGCCTCAATGGTTAGCCGTCGGCATGACGAGCCGATTTATGAATATTAATACGCGGCTCGCCTATCACCTGGCCCGCATCATTCTCACGGTTCCGTTTCTTATCGTCATGTTTTTTTTTATCGGCAAGCTTTTTACCCATTTGCACTACCGCGTCCTGGCGGCGAGTACGTTACTTCTGCCGGGGACCGGCTGGCTCTATCTGCTCATACGTCCCGAGATTGCAACGTACACACACCATTGGTTGTTTAATTTTAATAAGATCCCTATCGATTTGTACGTCCCGGAATTTTTGACGCTCATTAATTTCATGCAGTCCCCATTGTTCCTTCTCTCGTATACGTTAATCGCACTGCTCTTTTACGTATGCATTGCGAATCTGGAACATCCGCGTCTCGGCCTGAGTTATATTCTTGGTGGCGCAAGCCTCTTTTTAGTGCTTATGCACCCGTATGACGGCGTCTTACTCATGGCAATTACCGGCAGCTGGATGGTATTTGAGATCATGCGTACCAGGACTCTCATATCGTTATGGTTCGTCGTACCAATTTTTTTTGGTACCGTTCTCGCGTACCTGTATCATGCATTGGTTTTTTTCTCGGAACCCGCGTTGGCCGGCTGGCTTGCACAGAACATAACAGTTTCGCCTGCTCTCAATACGCTATTGCTGCCGTTCGGTTTTGTCGGCCTTCTGGCGCTCCTGGGTGTAGTGCTCCTTTTCAGAGCTAAGAACAGAACCGCAGCGTGGAATATGGCGCTTGCCTGGTTTTTGACTCCGTTTTTGCTCGTCTATCTGCCGCTTGATATCAACCGTCGTTTTACGAACACCTGGTATTTAGCTGCGGGCCTGGTTGCGATATACGCTTTTTCACGCATCTGGGATCGGTATGGCGGCCGGCGAACCGTCCAAGTTTTTTTTGCTCTCATCGGCCTCATCAGCGTGTCCGGTCTCGCATTTCAGATTGACAGGTCGCTTTACTACAAACCGCGTCCCGAAGAAGTATATGCTTACTACCTTGACCCGATTATCTGGTCCGGCATCCAGTTTGCCAATCACACATTTACGTCATCCGACCGAATTCTGCCCAATAACCCGAATGTTGGGTTGTTTGTGCATGCATATTCGTCCGGCGGACTTTTTTACGGTCATCAACATCAATCCATCAATTTCGATCTGAAAGAAGAACAGGCGACCTGGTTTTTTAACGGCTCCGATACGCAAACCGCGCGCCGGAGAAAAATGGAATTTTTGGCCGAACAGCGGATCGACTATATTCTGGTCTATAAGCCGGTTGGTCAGCGCGGTGACTGGCTGCGAGCGGAGGGGGGCGTTGCACCGGTTTTTGAGAATGAAGCGCTGGTCATATATCACGTAACGCAGCCGGCGGCATAGACACATGAAATCATTCGTACAATTCATACGATCGAGGCGAGGAATTGTTTATATCGGTTTGTCGATGATTTTTTTGCTTCTCACAAACATTGCCTCTCTTAATTTTAAGAGCCATGA
>MHKK01000034.1 GCA_001818365.1 Candidatus Komeilibacteria bacterium RIFCSPHIGHO2_01_FULL_52_14 | reverse complement strand
TGTTATTCAAGGAGGAAAGAAGCTTCACGGAACGGTTCCCGTTCAGGGAGCAAAGAACGCTGCGGCGCCTATCATAGCGGCGACCGTTCTGATAGAGGGCACGGTAACGCTGCATAATGTTCCTAAAATTTCCGACGTGATAACGATGCTTTCTATCCTTGAAGATATGGGAGCGCGTATTCGCTGGACAGGGCATAATTCCGTCGAGCTTACTACCGGCTCGCTTGACGTCGCAAAAATGGATTACGGTAAGGTATCAAAGATACGGGCTTCGATCCTTTTTTTGGGCTGCCTTGCCCATCGGTTCGGTTCAATTCGGATGTCATTACCCGGCGGATGCAAGATCGGCAGTAGGCCGGTCGATGCCCACCTTGAAGCGCTTCGCGAGCTCGGGTTTGCGGCAACGGTTACCGACGATTATTTTGACGTTCACCGGAGCGGTCCGGCCGCAGATGTCATTGTCATGAAAGAATTCAGCGTTACGGCGACCGAGAACGCGATCGTCGCGGCTGTTCTCGGCAAAAAGAAGGTTACGATAAAGTGCTGCGCCGCGGAGCACGTTGTACAGGATTTATGCTGGTTCCTGCAGGCAGCCGGGGCACATATTGACGGCATCGGAACGCATACGGTCGGTATTCGTCCGGTTGCGTCCCTCTCCGGCTGTAGTTACACGATAATGCCTGATCCGATCGATGCAGGCAGCTTTATTGCTCTTGCTGCCGCAACTCAATCGGAGCTGGTTATCCAGGGCGTTGCTCCGGATTTTTTATCGCTCGAGATGAAAAAATTCGAGGAGATAGGGCTTCAGTTCGAAATCGATAAGGAACGACGGGATCCCGGTGACCACTACGTGCTTGCAGATATTCACCCAAAAAAAATTCGGACATTGCGCGCGCTCAAAAAGCTTCACTCGATGCCGTATCCCGGTTTTGCTGCGGATCTGTTGCAGCCGTTCACGCTGGTTTTGACGCAGGCACAGGGCATCAGTTTGGTACACGACTGGATGTATGACGGGCGTTTCCGGTACGTCACAGAGCTTCAGTCGATGGGAGCCAACATTACAATTCTCGATCCGCACCGTATTTTGGTCATCGGACCGACGCCACTGTACGGAAAGGAATTAACCGGATACGACCTTCGCGCCGGAATGACCTTGATCATGGCCGGTTTGGTAGCGGAGGGTACGACGAAGATTCACGGTGCCGATCAGGTTGACCGCGGTTATGAACGCCTTGACCAGCGGCTGACCGGTATCGGCGCCATGATTTCACGCGAGTAATATGATGGCGAAAACTCACTATAGTGCACCGAGACGAACGCTGCTTTTTTTCTGGATCGCTATCCTCATCTTCGCCGGGTTTTTTGCCGGGGTTGTCAGCGGCGTGAAGCTTGCAAATCCTCAGACGTACGTGCCGGAAAATGGCGGACAGTATTTCGACGCCCAACTCTACGAAGAAGTATCATCTGTTTTACGAGAAACGTTCGTAGACCCCGCACGAATCAATAATAAAGACCTTTTTTACGGCGCGCTCAAGGGAATGGTGGCGGCCGTTGGTGACCCATATACCACCTTTTTCGATCCGCAGGAGAATAAGGAGTTCAATGACGAGCTTTCGGGCAGCTTCGGCGGTATCGGCGCGGAGCTTGGCATGAAAAATAATCGCCTTACGATAATCGCTCCGTTGCCGGGATCACCGGCAGAGCGTGCCGGGTTGCGTGCAGGTGATATCATCGTATCGATCGACAAGACCGATGCGGCCGGTTTTTCGCTTGATGAAGCTGTCGCGGCCATCCGGGGGAAACGCGGCACTTCGGTTCAGCTTGCGATCTATCATACTGAATCGAACGATCTGAAGACCGTGACGATACGACGCGATACGATCGTGGTGCCGACGGTACTGGTGAAGTATACGAGTGACTTAGCGGTCATGTCGCTGTATAATTTTAATGCCGAATCGGAAAAACAATTTATTCGAGGTATCACGGAAATCAAGTCCCACGGTGTTCGCGGCATGATCCTCGATCTCCGCAATAATCCAGGAGGATTTCTCGATAAATCGGTACAGGTGGCCAGCGCGTGGCTTCAGAAAGGCGTGCCGGTTGTACGAGAAGTAGCGAAGGAGAAAACCACGCAAACCTATACGGCTGTCAACCAGATAGCGGCTCCGCAGGGCCCGCTGGTGATCCTTGTCAACGAAGGGACCGCATCCGCAGCAGAGATTCTTGCCGGTGCGTTGCAGGATCACGGTAAGGCGATTTTGATCGGAGCCAAAACATACGGCAAGGGATCGGTGCAGGAGGTAAAGGAGCTGACGGACGGATCGGCGGTCAAGATAACGATTTCCCAATGGGTAACTCCGAACGGCCGGCTCATTAACGAAGTGGGTATTACACCTGACATCATTGTACCGATGACGGACGCCGATTACGCTGCCGGCAACGATCCGCAGCTCGATCGGGCAGTGCAGTATATCAACGACAAACTCAATGAAAAAAAATAAGCATAAGTTCATATTCGTTGTAGGCGGTGTCATGTCCGGAGTCGGCAAGGGCGTCACCTCGGCGTCAATAGGGCATATCTTGCAGAGCAAGGGGTATGCGGTTACGGCGGTCAAGATCGACCCGTATATAAATGTCGATGCCGGAACGATGAACCCCACGGTTCACGGCGAGGTGTTCGTAACGAACGACGGTGACGAAACCGATCAGGATATCGGCAATTATGAGCGGTTCCTGAATGTCGAGCTTTCGCGGACCAATTATATGACGACCGGGCGCGTGTACCAGACCGTTATAAACCGTGAGCGCAATCTCGGCTACAACGGTCGCGATGTCGAGGTTGTACCGGATATTCCAAATGAGGTAATCCGTCGCATTAAGAAGGCCGCTCATGATCACAAGGCGAATATCACGATCGTTGAGATCGGCGGCACGGTCGGTGAATATCAGAACCTTCTTTTTTTGGAAGCGGCGCGTATGATGAAGCTCGCGGCGCCCCTCGATGTCCTTTTTGTGCTCGTCAGTTATCTTCCCATTCCGCCGAAGGTGGGGGAGATGAAGACCAAACCGACCCAATATGCTTCCCGGACGCTCAACAGCGCCGGCATACAGAACGATATCATCATCTGCCGTGCCTCGGATCCCCTCGATGCAAAACGCAAAAATAAGATCGCGACGTTTTGCAACGTTTCAGCGCACGATGTCTTATCGGCGCCCGATGTTGACAGTATCTATGATGTTCCGATTAATCTTGAAAATCAGCACCTCGGCAAGAGAATACTCGAGAAGTTTCACCTACCGGTTCGAGGGAAGGATATGCGCCAGTGGCGCGCTATGGTCGGCCGGCTCAAACGAGCCCGAAAAAAAGTTACAATAGGGATCGTTGGAAAATATTTTTCGTCGGGTAACTATATATTGTCGGATGTTTATATTTCGGTTCTGGAAGCCATTAAGCACGCATCTGCGGCTTTGGGAGTCAATGCAGATTTACGATGGATTGACTCACAGGTTTTTGAGCGAAAGCCGTCGTCCATTGCCACGCTTGCGCAAATGGACGGGATTATCGTGCCTGGGGGCTTTGGCAGCCGCGGCATCAGCGGTGTTCTGAAGGCGATAACGTATGCCCGAACCCGGAAAATTCCTTATTTGGGACTTTGCTACGGAATGCAGCTAGCGACGATCGAGTTTGCCCGGAATGTCGCCAAATTACCGAAGGCCCATACGGTGGAGATTGATCCAAGATCACCTGATCCTGTTATTCATATCAACGAGGTGCAGCAGAAGAACCTGCAGCAAAGCCGTTACGGAAACACGATGCGGCTTGGCGGTTATCGCTGTTCCTTGTTACCGGGTACGCTTGCCCGTGAATTGTACGGGAAACGAATTATTGTCGAGCGACACCGGCATCGGTACGAGTTTAACGACCGATACCGTGAGAAGTTAACGAAAGCAGGGCTTCGTATCTCGGGGATCTGCCCGGATAACGATCTTGTTGAAATCGTCGAGCTTCCGCGAACGACGCACCCGTTTTTCATCGGTACTCAATTTCATCCTGAATTTTTGTCACACCCGCTGCAGCCGCACCCTCTCTTTATCGGCTTCGTCAAGGCGGTTCTAAAAAATAGATAGACACTAAAAAAGTCACCGACATTCAGCCGCTGACTTTTTTCATGGCCCCCGCGCTTAGCGCGGGTAGAGCCACGCTGAGCGTGGCTCGGGGATAGGGACTCGAACCCCAATTCCCAGGACCAAAACCTGGTGTCCTACCATTAGACGATCCCCGAACGATAGTGACTGCTAACCGTTACGTTTAAGCTACTGACGGCTGTTTTTTTGATGTTGCACGTTACGGCGCTGCAAGTGTACCACATCAGCGCGTGCCATACGATATAAGTAATAAGCACACATGTCAACGATGCGTACAAAAATCCCGTCATTCGTGCTATAGTAGCGTATATGCAGATTTCCGATGGTATCAAGGATTTGTATAAACGGCTCACGGCGATCAATCGAATTTTGAACGTACCCGACGAGGACATCAATAAAATCGGAGTTGATGCGATTATCGGCAAACTCGCATATCTGTACGAAAAAATGCGGGTTACCATGGACTACCAGGAGGATCACCTTCTCCGTCGCTTCGCGATCGAGCGAAACATACGCAGAAGCGTTATTCTTGAAACGCTCAAGCCGGAAATGGCCCGGTCGATTGTCGAAGATCTTATAAGAAGCGGCTATTTGCTGAATAACAAGTTGCCGGAAACGATTATCGCGCCGGTCGAAACCGTGCTCAAAAAATATGCGTACCTTATCGATCTGGTGCATGACGAGCTTCACGAAGGGGCCGAACGCCGAAAGATCGTCACCTGGCTCATTGCGGTGATGGCTTGTGAGATCGATTTGATACTCGTACCGGAGTTTCGAATTGACGCCCTGATAGAAATGCTCTATACAACGGTCCGGGATCGCATCAAATTTCATGGCGGCTCGATACCTGAACGCGAAAAAAATATCCAGCTTTACATAACGTTACACAAGGAACTTGTTCTTTCAGACAATCCCATCATCGCCTACCATCTTTTAAATCTTTACTTCCCGGATTGGCCGAATGCCGACAAGCGGCTGGTTGAGTTCGTAGCCGGGAAAATAACAAGCGTCTATTATGGCATTGAGCATCATTTGCTGAATCCGATCCGCAAGAAAATGTCCCGGAGTTTGAAGAAGCAAATAGTCGTATTTAAAATTCTTCGCGAACTTGTTACCGTTCACCAGAATGATCTGGCATCGCTCTTTGGGGACCCTGAATTGCTTGAATCTGAAACACGCAAGGTCATTACAAGAAATTACAAGTCGACCCGGGCAAAGCTGACCAGGAGCTCAATTCGTGCCGTACTGTATATTTTAATCACGAAAGTCGCCCTAGCCCTGCTCATTGAGTATCCGTATGACATGTATGCTTTCGGTGTTGTCAATTATACGGCCCTTTCTATCAACATTTTATTCCCGCCGGTGCTGATGTTCTTTGTCACCTTATCGGCCCGTCTTCCTGGCCCCCAGAACACGAAAGCGCTCGTATCGGAACTCTTACAGATCGTATACGGACAGCCGCAGCAGACTATATTGTGCGAACTGCGTGTGCGTAAGGAGCACGGCCCGGTCTACTTCTTCTTTGAGTATGTAGTCTATGTTCTGCTGTACGGACTCATTTTCGGAGGCCTGATATTCCTTCTATCCCTTCTTAAGTTCAATATCCTGAGCGGCGGCATCTTCTTGTTTTTCGTAACTGCAGTCAGCTTCTTCGGTACGAGGATACGTCAGGTTGCCAAGGATTTTAACGTCGAAACGCAGCGCGAGGGTGTTCTCGGATACATCACTACTTTTTTTTCGCTTCCGTTGATTCGGGCCGGACAGTGGCTGTCAGTCAATATGCGGCGAATAAATTTGATAGCGTTTGTCATGGATTTCATCATCGAGGCACCGTTCAAGCTCCTGGTGCAGCTTATCGAGAACTGGTTCGTATTTTTGCGCGAAAAGAAGGAAGATACCTATAAGTCATCATAGTAATGGATAGAGTTATCTGCATCGGTTCGACAGATTTGGACATTTTTTTCTACACCAAGGAAGGTATCGTCGTGCAACATCGCGGCGATCTGCTCCGGCGCCGCTTGATAGGATTCGAGAGATCGGCAAAAATTCTTGCGCAAGACCTCAAATTGAGACACGGAGGCAGTGCGGCAAATGCCGCACTATCGTTTGCCCGCCTTGGAATTCCGGCTGGCCTGATAAGCGCTGTCGGCGATGATGCCATTGGAGCCGAAGAACTGAGATATTTACGAAAAAATCACGTCGGTACGAGCCATATGCAGGTAATTCCAGGTG
>MHKK01000033.1:4252-6429 GCA_001818365.1 Candidatus Komeilibacteria bacterium RIFCSPHIGHO2_01_FULL_52_14 | reverse complement strand
AGAATCATAACTCCCCCTCCCCTCTTATCTTAAGAGGGGTATCAAACAAAATGAAAAAATTTATCCCAAAACCCGGCCAGACCGACTACACCAACATCCGCCGCGCGCCGGTGATAAATTGCGTTGTTCGCCATCAGGGAAAAATTCTCATCGTGCAGCGAAGCGCGAAACTTAATTTTTACCCAAATCTCTGGAATGGCATTTCCGGATTTTTGGACGATAGCAAACCGATCGAGGGAAAAGTGATGGAAGAAATGCGCGAGGAGCTTGGTCTTGAAAAAAAAGAAATTATTTCAATCAAACAGGGAAAAACCTTTGAGCAAGAAGAGCCGAAGTATAACAAAACCTGGATCGTACATCCGGTTTTGGTAGACGTTGCAACGGACACGATCACACTCGACTGGGAAGCGCAGAATTTTAAGTGGATTGATCCGGGCACGACCGGAGAGTATGACCTGCTCCCCGGCTTCGATCAAGTACTGAAGAACACCCTGTAAAAATGAAAAGGATTTTCTATAAGATAATTAATCCTTTCAGGCGGCTGTATTGGTTTCTTGTCCGGCCAAAAACACAGGGAGTCAAAGGCGTCATTTTCTTTAACGACAAAATTCTTATGATCCGGAATTCGTACACGAGGGGAAAATACTGGACCGTTCCTGGCGGCGGGATCAAACGCGGAGAAACTCCGCTCCAAGCCGTGCGGCGGGAGGTTAAAGAAGAAGTTGGTATTCAGAGCGATGCGTATCAACAGATCCATACCTATAACAACATCAAAGAACATAAGCGGGACACGGTACACGTTTTCATAACCAGGGTGAACGATATGTCATTCCGCATCGATCCTTCAGAAATTCTTGAAGCGCGCTGGTTTCCCGTCGACAATTTACCCGAACACGTTCCTCCAACCTTCAATAAATACAAGCCCTTGTTGAAAAATTTTATATATGAAAAAAATTAAACTCAATCCAAAGGCTGTATTGGGACAAATTCATGTCTATACAGGCGCTGGCAAAGGAAAAACAACCGCCGGCCTGGGTCTTGCGATACGCGCAGCAGGGAGCGGCAAAAAAGTCGCTATCGTCTATTTTGACAAAGGCGGTCTGCTGTATGGCGAGCGGAACATTTTACCGAAGCTAAAACCACACATCCGTTTTTGGGTGACCGGTCTTATCCGGTTCGTGCCGGGTAAACCGTTCCGCTTTGGAGTTACCACTGCGGATAAAAAAGAAGCGCTGCGCGGTTTGGGTATCGTGTCGTCATTGTTCAAAAAAAAATACGATCTCGTCATCTGCGACGAGCTGGCAACCGCTGCCGGTCTTAAAATGATTCCCGTCGCAAAAGTCCTGCGCCTGATGAAAACAAAACCGAATAGCGTGGAGCTGGTCCTGACCGGCCGCAATTGCCCAAAAAAAATTCTTGCCGCCGCCGACCTGGTGACCGAAATGAAATTGATCAAGCATTACTTCTACAAAGGAATCCCTGCCCGGCAGGGGATAGAATTCTAGAAAGAATAAAGAATTAGGAATCTAGAATTTAGAATAAAAACCGCTCTTAAGGAGCGTGCATTCCAAATTCCATATTCCGGATTCCAAATTCTCGCTCAAAATGTTATACTAAACACCGCTCAAACCCATGCCGTTCCCCATCGACGAATTATTCAAAATCGCATCCGATAAGCGCGCTTCCGACCTGCACCTGATCGTCGGCAAGCCGCCGATTTTGCGTATTGACGGCGAATTAAAAGAGCTCACCGACAAAAAACTGCTCACGAAAGAGACGGCGGAAAAACTGATCCTGGTGATGCTCAACGAAAATCAGAAAGAATCGTTCTACCGCAAGCGCGAGCTCGACATGTCGCATCAACTGGACGGTGTTTCGCGGTATCGCGTCAACCTGCACTTTGAAAAAGACAATATCGGCATGGTTGCGCGTGTCATCTCGACGACTATTCCATCACTTGACGATGTCACGATGCCGCCCCTGGTGCACGAACTGCTCCAAAAACAGGCAGGTCTCATTCTGGTCACCGGCCCGACCGGCTGCGGCAAATCAACATCACTGGCAGCCATGATCCGCACCATCAACGAGGAACGGTTTGCGAACATCATCACCTTCGAGGATCCGATCGAGTTCATCCATAAGCCCATCAAAAGCATCATCAAACAACGTCAGCTCGG
>MHKK01000033.1:0-4239 GCA_001818365.1 Candidatus Komeilibacteria bacterium RIFCSPHIGHO2_01_FULL_52_14 | reverse complement strand
TCGTTCGCCGAAGGACTGAAGCATGTGCTGCGGCAGGACCCGAACGTGATCATGGTCGGCGAGATGCGCGATCTTGAAACTATCGCGACAACGATTACGCTGGCTGAAACGGGCCACCTGGTGCTTGCCACGCTGCATACGCACAACGCATCGCAAACGATCGACCGCATCATCGACATATTCCCGCCGTACCAGCAGGCGCAGGTACGCTTGCAGCTTTCCATCTCGCTCTCGGCGGTCATTTCACAAAAACTCCTTCCTCAGTCGGGCGGCGGACGCGTCGCCATCCGCGAGATACTGGTGAATAATCCTGCGGTCGCAAACACCGTCCGCGAAAACAAAATCCCCCAGCTGCGGACGATCATGCAGACCAGTATGCAGGAGGGTATGACGACCATGGACCAAGCGCTCAAAGATGCGCTTCAGCGCGGACTCATCGACGAACCGACCGCGCTCGCCTACATGGAGGGAGCATAACCGGGTACGTTCATGGCATTTGATATCTCTCGCGCGCCGTTGTTCGCGACGCTCGGAAAGTCACAACGGGACGAGCTGCTCAAACAAGCGCAAACGATCACATTCCGCGCCGGTGATATTCTGTACCGCGCCGGTGATTTGAATACGAATATTTTTCTGGTTACCTCCGGTACGCTTGCGCAGACGGAACCCCGGACCAGAGCTCCTTTCGGCTGGTTTGCGGCCGGCAGCATGTGGGGGCAGGGAAACATGGCACAGCCCTCTCTTCGCTACACCTATCAGATAGCCGCGGATACGGACGGAACCGCAACCCTGATAAAACTCACGGCCGTCGCGCGTTTTATCGAAAGAGATCCCGCCCTTGGTGCAACGCTCCTGGCAAACTGTCTGCGAGTGCAAGCCGAACGATGTGCGCAGAGGGAAGAAGTACTTTCCTTAATTGCCGGTCTCAAGCAGCTGCTCCATGAGGGAGGCGTATCGCCGTTTGTGGCAACGCTCGAATATTTACGAAGTTTTTTTAAGGTTCACAAGGCGCTCATTGTCCGATTTGATGCAACCGGCAGCACCATGCACATCGAACATGCGATCGGTTATGACAAGGCCCATTTAAGGTCTGTCCGGTCCCTTGCAAGCGATACGGTATTATCACGCGTCTACACGAGCAGGCGCCCCTTGCTCATCAATGCGGATACCTTTGAGCGAATCTACTCGATCGTTCCGTACTGCTCGCACAATATGCTTGCAGTACCGCTCTCAGCGGGAACACAGGTGTATGGCGCAGTACTGCTGGCCGAACCGCTCAACGCACCGTTTACTTCAATTGCGGCAGAGATGCTCTTCCTTGCGGTCTCGCCTTTAAGCGCGCTTCTGGTATGCGCCAATTCTGCAAAAGAATCGCATCATGATTCGCTGCTCAAGCGATCATACGTTTCGGCCTTCCGAAGCTCAGATCCGCTCTCTTGATAAGACGCCGGTGCTGTGGTATAGTCGCCTCGCTCTATATATATTTGCGTCCTCGCCTGCCTGCCGGCAGGCAGGTAGCTTTGTCCTCGTAGCTCAATGGATAGAGCGCTTGGCTTCGGACCAAGAGGTTGGGGGTTCGACTCCCTTCGAGGACACCATTCGACTACGGTCCAATTGCATTGGACCTTCGCTCATGGTCTACGTTCTGCTTTCGCAGAACTTCGACCAATGTCATATAAACCGGAGGCGAATGCCCTGAACGAGCGGAGCGAGTCGAACGGGCTTCTTTAATAATAAGTACCATGGGAGCATAGCTCAGTTGGTAGAGCAGTTGCCTCTTAAGCAAACGGTCGGAGGTTCGAATCCTCCTGCTCCCACCATCCCGTACAGCGGGATGCCCTGAGCGAGCGGAGCGAGTCGAACGGGCACGAGAAGCGAAGCCGAGGAACATTCATGATGTGACAGCAGCCGCTGTTTTTTTATTATCGCCGAAATAAGCTATACTACTTCTATGCACATCACGTATCCAGGCACTTCACGCGAACGTCTCGATAAATTCCTGCACGCCGCGTATCCGAATCTTTCCCGAAGCCAGATCCAAAAATTCATCGAACAAAATGCCGTTCTCGTTAACGGGAAAACCCCGGCGATCCATCATTGGCTGAAGTCCGGCGACAGCATCGATCTGCCCCGAGAACCGTATGCAGCGCAGCGGGAAATCATACGACGTACGACAGCCGAGCCGCGCATCGTTGATCAACACGATTCGTTCGCGGTTATTGAAAAGCCGGCAGGACTCCTTATGCACCCGACCGATCGACAGGAGCCGGATACGCTCGCGCAGTGGCTGATTAAAACGTTTCCAGCGATACGGGCAATCGGCGATGATCCTTCCCGCCCGGGTATCGTTCACCGGCTGGATCGGGATGTCGGCGGGCTGGTGCTGATAACATTGACGCAACCAGCGTTCATATACTTTAAGGGTCAGTTCAAGAACCACGATATTACCAAAAAATACCGATGCCTGGTGCACGGCGTCATTCAAGCCGACAGCGGCGCCATCGACACGCCCATCGATCGCAATAAAAAAAGCGGAAAGATGATTGCACAAACGGACCGGGCTTCGGGGAAAAACGCGCTCACCATATACCGCATCGTAGAACGCTTCCGCAACCATACCTTGCTCGACGTCGAGATCCTGACCGGACGGACCCACCAAATCCGCACACACCTTTTTTCGATCGGTCATTCGATCGTCGGGGACACGTTGTATCAGACGCGTGATATTCGGAAACGAAAACGGCTGACGCCGCTCCTCACACGACCGTTCCTGTTCGCGTACTATCTATCCTTTGTCGATCCCGATGGACAAACGCGCGAATATACGCTTGAATTACCGAATCAATTTACCGAACTTCTAAAAACTCTCTCCTAACCACGTATGATCATATCAATAGGAGGCAAGCCCGGATCGGGAAAAAGCACGATTGCCAAAATGCTTGCGGACAAGCTCGGCTACACCTATTACTATATCGGCGGCATGCGCAGAAAAATGGCCGAGGAAAGAAAGATCACGCTCCATCAGCTGAATGCGCTCGGCGAGACGGAAGAATGGACTGACAAGGAGGTTGATGCGTATCAGCGGACGCTCGGACAGCGAGAGGATGATTTTGTCATCGACGGCAGGACGTCGCATCATTTCATACCGCATGCGTTAAAAATTTTTGTCGATGTGACTCCGCGCATCGGTGCCGAGCGCGTATTTCGCGATATACAAAAAAAGAGAGCGCACCGGACCGATGAGGACAAAGGTCTCACAACGATACAAGCAGTCGAGCAAAGCCACCGCGTGCGCATTGCGTCGGACAAGCTTCGGTATCACAAATACTACGATATCGATGTCTACGATACGAAACAATACGATTTCGTCCTTGATACCAGCACCCTGAACGTCCAGGAATCTTTCGAAAAACTGTACGATTTCGTCTCAAAACAAGGTAAAAAGGAGCGCAACAAGAGCTGATCCATCACCAAGCGGCTGCCTTGACACCGTGCGTCTTTTTGGCTAAAATTGTCGGGCATTAAAAAATTGAGAAGTTATGGCAAAACAAGAAGGCAAAAAAAAGGGGCATGCTGAAAAATCATACAAGTCGCTCGAATCGGGCGGCGTTTCTGCCGATGTGCTCGCTCAGGTGCAGCCAGGAGTAACGGTCCGCGTCCACCAAATCGTGACGGAGAAAACCGCAAAGGGCGAGGAAAAAAAGCGAATTCAGATCTTTGAAGGCATCATCCTTTCCCGGAATCACGGCTCCGAACCGAGTGCGACGTTCACGGTACGAAAAATATCGGAAGGGATAGGCGTTGAAAGGATTTTTCCTCTCTACTCTCCCTGGATCGCAGCGATAGATATCGTCAAGCGGGCCAAAGTACGCCGCGCCAAATTGAACTATCTTCGCTCGTACAACAAGCGACTGAAGGAACAGTCGCTTGCATAAGCGGTTTTCTCTTGTACCATTACAGGCATGCCGACGTGGCGCCCGCCTCGCCCGGCATTCCGCCGAGGCTTCGTCGAGGCGGGGAATTGTTCTACGAGGGAAATGATATGGTGCATGTTCATTTTAGTTTAATAGGATAGTTTTACGCCGACGTGGCGGAATTGGTATACGCGCCAGCTTGAGGTGCTGGTTCTCGCAAGAGATTGGAGGTTCGAGTCCTCTCGTCGGCACCATCCTTCGCTCTATGAGCTTCGGATGGCACGCCACTTTTCGCAAAGGGCTTGCCGTTCGTAGTTCTGAGCGT
>MHKK01000032.1:10902-17128 GCA_001818365.1 Candidatus Komeilibacteria bacterium RIFCSPHIGHO2_01_FULL_52_14 | reverse complement strand
GCGTGCTCGCGATAGGTTTTTAACAATGCATCTTCGCGGAGTCAAATAAAACAGGACCCTTTGTTTATCCTCGCGGATTGCAATTGACTAAATGATAAGACAGGGCGATAATTTCCTCATGCACCATTAGTCAGAGTGGAAGGAAGCTTACAATAGAATCATCATCTAACTATGAAATGGAAGCGACTTACAAGAAAGATTAAATATAAAAATCCTTGGATTGCAGTTCAAGAAGACGGCATTATTTTCCCGAGTGGTAAAAAAGGAATATATGGGACAGTAGTAATGGCCGATACTGTCGCGGTGTTAGCGATGAAAAAAAATCAAATCTTTTTAGTCAAACAATTTCGTTATACAGTTCATAAAAATTCATGGGAACTCCCTTCAGGTCACATAGAGAGAGGAGAGACTCCACTCGCTGCTGCTAAAAGAGAGCTCCAAGAAGAAGCAGGTTTGAAAGCTAAAAAATGGAAATCATTAGGATTTGTACACCCTGCCTTGGGCATCTTAAATACCAAGCGCTACATTTTTATAGCGGAGGATTTATCAAAAGTTGCGACCGCTCATGAGGAGACCGAAGGAAAAATGACGATCTATAGTGTCAGTTTACAAAAAGTAAAAAAAATGATATATAGAAATGTTCTTTTCGACGATTATACAATCGCTGCTCTTTACAAATCTAACATTCTGAAACCAAAAATATAGGAGGTAGCTGTGCTATTCCTGACTGGAGCGGATGGAGTACTTGGCGGATACCTACGGAAAATGCTTCAAGAAAGAGGTCTTGCGCTTTCGGCACCTACGAGAAACCTTCTCGATGTTACTGATGCCGCACAATGCAGAAATTTTCTGGCTGATGCGAAACCTGATGATTCCATTGTGCACTGCGCCGCTATGACAGATTGGGAAGAGTGCCATAATAAGGCAGCGCAATGCTTCACCGTCAATGCGGTCGGTACATGGAATATTGCCAAGGAGGTAAAAAATAAGGAAGCACAGCTAGTGTACATTTCAACCGATGGCGTCTTTAACGGAAGAATGCGTAAGAGAGCATTCACGGAAAGGGATGTCCCATCTTCTCCTCCCAGCATATACGGCATCTCGAAGTTAATGGGTGAGTATCTTGCTGGTGAAACTCGATGCCGACTTCTGATCATTCGAATCGGATGGCTTTTTGGAGGCGACCCTACAACCGACAGAAAATTTATCGGTACTGTCTTACGTCGAGCTGCTCAGCAGCAGACGATAAAAGCGGTTTCAGATAAAATTGGCACACTCGCGTATCTCCCTCATGTGAGCGAAAGAATCTATGAGTTAGCAGTCGCTCAGAAAGAGGGCACTCGTCACCTTGCCAATAAAGGGATTGTAAGCCGCTATGGAATAGCCAAGGAGCTGTCTCGGGTTTGGGGCTTCTCTGGAAGAGTTACAAAAAGCAACTCTTCCGAGTTTCCGAGTCTTGTCAGAAGACCAGACTTCTCGGCCATAGCGACTGTTCATCGAGACGCTCTTTTGCCAACGTGGAAATCTGCACTACAGCAGTATCATAGGCAATATCCAGCTGTCTAACAATCACGGAGGCGCTCATGCGAATACTGGTTACTGGTGGGGCAGGTTTTATTGGGAGCCATTTGTGTAATGTGTTATTGAAACATGGTCATCAGGTCACATGTTACGACCAGATTGATTCGCGAGCCGTTAACCCATTTGCTCTTACAAGGACGAGACACGCCCAGTTTAGGCTCATTTGTGGGAGCATCATGGACACTAAAGCTCTTGCGATCGCTCTCCAAAGCCACGACCTTGTAGTTCATGCGGCAGCACAATCGGCAGTAGATCGAAGCATCAAAGAGCCATTTGAAACGATGATGATCAATGGCATGGGGACAGTTTCAGTTTTGGAAGCTATGCGGTCGTCAGGGGTCAGGCGGATACATTATGTTTCAACGGATGAGGTATTCGGCGTTTCAAAAAGCGCTGCCTTTAATGAAAGTTCCCCTATGGCACCTACTAATCCATATTCAGCGGGGAAGGCGGCTGGAGAGTCAGCAATCCTGGCTTGGTGTAACACTTACAAATTGGATTTCACAATCACCAATGGGGTAAATAACTATGGCCCCTATCAAGCACCTGAGAAACTGATACCTCGGTTAACAATACGTGCTTTGCTAGGCAAGAAGTTGCCTGTTTACGGGGACGGTACTCAGCTTCGAGAGTGGTTACACGTGGAGGATCACTGTAAGGCAATACTCAAAGTGATCCAGGATGGAAAGTTAGGTGAGCGATATTGTATAGGCGGAGCAAAGGAAAAGAATATCAATATCGTTTATAAAATCCTTTCTGTACTTGAGCTAGACGCTTCACGGATCGAGTTTGTTGACGATCGCCCCGGGCATGATATCGAGTACACGGTTGATGACACAAAAATTCGGACATTGTCATGGAAAGCAAGGATTTCTTTGAGTACTGGAATCAGGAATACGGTTCTGTGGTACAGAAGGAATCCGACGTGGTGGCAGTACTTCTTAGAAAGTTCTGAGATATAACTTCTTGTCCTGTGCAGTCGGAGCGATGAGGGGCGTTTCCGTATCAATCTGGCTGGTAGCAGCAGAGCTGAGCAACTCTATAAACTGCTCTTTTTTCATGGCAGCGAGTGGAGGGGCAGTAGTTCAGAATGATATCAAACTCATTGTGATCCTTCGGCTCCATCCCGTTTAGCGGGATTGTGCTTGGGATGACTCGCCTTCGCCAAGGCTACGGTGGGGTGCCATTATTTGTATTTCGCGGATTGCATTCGCGTTTATATTTTTGTAGGCAAAAAAAACAAGACCCTTTGTTTATTCTCGCGGGTCTTGGGTGCGAGTATTGCAGCCGCCTTTAGACGTTGACCGTCCTCAGCTGACTGTTGCGACGCTCTTCCGGCGTCGGGTTGTGCTTGTGGTATTGAGCCGAGGGTCCGTGATCTCCGGATGTAGGCGGGGTTGCGCCTTTTGAGGGGCGTGTTCGGACCGCTCTCATAAGGACGGCATAGCCTATGCCTCCCACATAGAGGAGTCCGGCGACCATTGGTCCGAGAAGCATCCAGAGAAACGGTCTCGGAAGCGTCGAACCTGCAGCCCAGCTTATCCACCCTGGGATTTGCCCGGCGATGATGCCGAGCGTCGACCAGATCGTGTAGCTGAGTTTGAAATCACGAAACTCGCAAGCGTTCAGAATCCTTGCGCCGGTGACGTAGCCAACCATGAGCGCAGCCGGCCACGCGGCGATGAAGAGCAGGCCGCCGAAGAATCCGTAGACAAGTCCCAGAGCGAACACGCAGATGCGCATGAACGCCGCAGGGCTCAAAACGCGATCGTTGCCTGATCTCGAAGTCATTGCGTGATCTCCTTATCGAGGTTTCTCATGCCGCGCTTCCGCGGCGTGAACAGGATGTACATCATGATCACCGAAACGGAGGAGAACGTGACCGGCTGTGCCGCATTTTCGAGGTTCCAGGCAGGAACCGCGATGAGGGCGCTCATGCACGAGGCGAGGTAGATCGCCCATGCGAGGCGGTTTTCGTGGCCCGGATTCTTCCAGGCGGACACGAAGGTCGGGAACGACCCGATGAACATGAGACAGAGGCTTGTCATCATCCCAAGCATCGGGCTATCGAACGTATACCAGAGGATCAGTCCCAATGCGGTGCCACCAAGGCACCACCTGTCCAGCGGCTTCCATCCCAGTGTCCCGTACTTGAGAGAGAGGGCAAAGACGATCCAGGCGCCAATCATCGCGCCAACGATCTGACCGTTCGCGACATGTTTGGAAACCATGCCGTACAGAACGATGGTGTCGAGGAGCGACCAGATGAGCCAGGTTGCCTTGGAGGGACGTGACGGCCCGCGCAGGATCGCGGCGATGTAGGGCACGTAGCCCGCGATCGCCAGGACTCCCGAGAGAAGCGACATGCCGTTTTGGAACATCGCATAGGTCACGATGCGTCTCCTTATGGGCAGAGAGTGAGCTTTTTCAGGTACAAGGCGTAGTTTTACGCAATTCGTAATAATACCATTTTATATCCAATTTGTCAACGATTAGCAAAAAATGCGCGAACCATTGAAAAATAGCCCCTTTTAGGATACTATTGACGTTGTAGTCATGCTCAATATCCCGAAAAAAGAAGAAGAAATAGTTGCTTTTTGGAAGAAGGAAAATATTTTCCAAAAGTCGCTTGAGAAGAAATCGCCTAAGGGCGAGTTTGTTTTCTATGAAGGTCCGCCGACCGCGAACGGCAAGCCCGGTCTTCACCATGTGATCGCTCGAGCGTTCAAGGACGTGATCTGCCGTTTCAAAACCATGCAGGGCTATCACGTTGCCCGCAAGGCCGGCTGGGACACGCACGGTCTTCCGGTTGAGATCGAGGTCGAGAAACTGATCGGCACCAAGGGAAAGGCCGATATCGAGAAGTTCGGCGTTGAGGCATTCAACAAGAAGTGCCGCGAGTCGGTGTGGAAGTACAAGGAGGAATGGGAGCGCATGACCGAGCGCATGGGATACTGGCTTGATCTTGAGCATCCATATATTACGTACGAGAATGAGTATATTGAAACCGTCTGGTGGATTTTGAAGCAGGCATGGGACAAAAAATTATTGTATCAGGGGTACAAAGTTGTCCCACATTGCCCTCGTTGCGGCACGTCGTTGTCCTCTCATGAACTGGCGCTGGGATATAAGACCATCACGGATATTTCCGTATTTATAAAATTTAAGGTTAACAAAGGCAATGCTGTTGCGAAAGAAGGAGATTTCGTACTTTCATGGACCACAACGCCGTGGACCCTGCCCGGCAATGTGGCTTTGGCGGTCGGCGCCGACATCACTTACGCACGCGTGAAGAAGGACGGAGTGCACTTGATTCTTGCCAAACCGCTTTTAAATGCCGTACTTGACGGGGTCTATGAAATCGAGAAGGAGTTTTCCGGAAAGGAACTCGAAGGAGTTGCATACGAACCTCTCTTTGACGTTCCCGCGATCAAGAAGTCGGGAAAGCGGGCACACTACGTGACGACCGCTGATTTTGTCACGATCGAGGACGGTACCGGCGTGGTGCACACGGCGGTCATGTACGGAGAGGACGATTTCGATCTGGGTACGACTAAGGATCTGCCGTTCGTGCATTTGCTGACGCCGCAGGGGATTTTTAATGACGAGGCACCGCCATCGTTGCGAAAGCTGAATTTCAAGGAAGCGGAAGAGATGGTGATTCTGGAACTCACGCAGAAGGGGCTACTCTTTGGACAGAAAGATTATGAGCATTCGTATCCCTACTGCTGGCGTTGCGATAACCCGCTCATGTATTTTGCGAAAACCACTTGGTTTGTGAAGATGACCGCACTGAAAGGAAATTTGCTGAAGAACGCTGAAACTATCAATTGGTATCCTGAGCACCTGAAGAAAGGGAGATTCGGCGAATGGCTCGAGAACGTGAAGGATTGGGCAGTGTCACGCGAGCGCTATTGGGGGACGCCGCTGCCAATCTGGCAGTGCGAGAAATGCATGACGTTCCGATGCATCGGGAGTATCACGGAGCTCGGTAACGCGCCTGAAGATCTGCACCGACCGTATATTGACGGTGTAACGTTATCGTGCGAGTGCGGCGGGACAATGAAAAGGGTTCCTGAAGTTATCGATGCGTGGTTCGATTCAGGTTCCATGCCGTTTGCGCAGCATCATTACCCGTTCGAGAATAAAAAATTGATCGATAGTGGGGCAGCATATCCTGCCGAGTATATTTCCGAAGCCATCGATCAGACCCGCGGATGGTTTTATACCCTTCTCGCGATCTCAACCCTTCTGGGTAAAGGCGCAAGCTACAAAAATGTCATCTGCCTGGGGCACATAAATGATGCTGAAGGTAAAAAAATGTCCAAGTCAAAGGGTAATGTGGTGGACCCCTTTCTGATCGCAGAAAAATACGGCATGGATGCGCTCCGGTACCATCTTTTTACGATCAACCAGCCGGGCGAGACAAAGAGTTTCGATGAAAAGAATCTTCTCGAGGTATCACGGAAAGTGCTAATGATACTTGCTAACGTGGTCTCTTTTTATCGATTGTATCCCAGTGTCTCATCCAAGCCCGGCAAGAAGTCAACGATGGACAGATGGATTCTCTCGCGACTGAACAAGCTCATCAAAGAGACAACGGAGGATCTCGAGACGTACCGCATTCTTGAAGCCGGCAGAAGCC
>MHKK01000032.1:8075-10855 GCA_001818365.1 Candidatus Komeilibacteria bacterium RIFCSPHIGHO2_01_FULL_52_14 | reverse complement strand
AGGGATGCTTTCAAGAATGAGGAGACGCGGCCGGCAGCCGCGGCCACGTTGCGTGAAGTCCTGATGGTACTTGCCAAACTCATTGCTCCGTTCATGCCGTTCATGGGTGAGTATGTATGGAAAGAGATTGGAACGCCTGAAGTCGAGTCAGTGCATCTAGCCCCATGGCCAGCTGTTGCAAAGGGCGCAATAGACGAGCAACTACTCTCGCAAATGGAAACAGTGCGCGCGATTGTCGAAAAAGGACATGCGCTGCGTTCACAGGCAGGGGTGAAGGTCCGCCAGCCGCTTGCGAAACTTGAGATTACGACCAAGCTCTCGGCGGAGTATCTGGATATTATTAAAGACGAGGTAAATGTTAAGGAGATCGTGGTAGTATCGAAGATTTCAGACGGCAAAGATAGCATCGCCGATGAAGCAAAGTCCGTTTCGCTGTTCACCGGAATGACCGATGAGCTGAAAGCCGAAGGCGCGCTGCGAGAATTGGTCCGTATGACGAACGCTTTACGCAAAGAACGGGGGCTTAAGCCAAATGATACGATCGCAGTAGTTTTCAATACGGATAGTGATTTTTTGCGCACCCAAGTCATTCAGAAATTCGGAGAACTTTTGCAAAAACACACCATGGCTTCAAGCTGGGCCTATGATAAAAAAATTTCAACAGACGCTAAGGCCATTGAAATCAGTGGACAGCGAATAAGCATTCACTGGTAACATGCCGGGTAGTGAAAATTCGATATGATTATGTTTTTTCATGTGTATGTACTACAAAGTTTAAAAAATGGAAATTTGTATATCGGTCGTACCATACGATTGGAAACAAGACTTAAAGAACATAATCAAGGATTAAACTTTTCTACAAAACCATATTTACCATGGCAGATAATCCATTATGAATCCTATCTTAATGAGAAAGATGCGGCGAGAAGAGAGAGGTATCTGAAGACAAGCCAAGGAAGCAGGCTGCTTAAAAGAATGCTGAAAGAGTATTTTTACGAAAAGAGAAAAGTTTAATCCATCGAATTTCTACTACCCGGATGGCGTTTAAAACGGAGGCAATTGTATTGCGAGCGAGGCCATACTATGGTCCGGATCGTATCTACGACATTTTGACGCCGCGCGAAGGAAAGCTTTCAGTCATTGCACGGAGTGCAGCGAGGACCTCGAGTAAATTGGCGGGACATTTGCAGCCGTTTGCGCACGTTCGGCTTATGATCGGGCGGGGCAGACAGGATCATGCCGCCGGAGTCGCGACGATTCACGGCTTTCAGGAGCTGCGGGCTTCGGTATCCAATTTCTTTTTGGCCTCATCTTTGGTAGAATTAGTTTTGCGCTGTAACGTGCCGGGAGCAGCAGCCGCACACGAGTTCTTACTGCTTTCGAAAGCGTTGCGCGTTGTCGCGGATTCCGAGCGGCAAAAAGAGAAGGTTCTGGCAGTGCGGATTTTTTTGTGGAAACTCCTTTCGCTTTCCGGCTGGCATCCGAATATCGAGCAATGCGCACGATGCCGGAAACCGCTTACCGGAACCGTGCACTGGTATGAGGATCTGCAGGGATTTATCTGCAGCGATCATGCGAGCGGGAGCGTAGCGCTTCCGAACGAGTTTCTGCCTTTTCTGGGCCACGTTCTCATCGGAGAGGACTGGCAGGCGCTCATGCTGGAAGCCGAAGAGCGGCGGATAAGCAAGGAGTGGTTTGAAGTCAGTCAGCGATTTTATCAAGACGTCATCAGTGAACCGATCGTATCGTTGAAGATGCTTGCCTATGTTTAAGAGCAGGAGAATCAGCGTTGATGCCGTGGGATCCAGGTCCGAGAGGAGGATCGTATCGGGCGGCAGCAGCGGTCCGTCGCAATCCGTTCGGGTTCGTTCGGGACAAGCGAACAACGGACCGCGTCACCCGGTGCCGGAAGAGTATAAAACGCTCGAGCGCGCGAGAGGCGGCGGCTGGGGTATCATTCTTTTTCTGGTGTTGCTCTTTGCGGCAACCGTTGCCGGTCTTTACTATTGGAATATGCGTCCGACGTCGTTCCAGGGCGACAGCATTACCATGACGGTTTCGGCGGATAAGGAGCTGGTGTCCGGGGACGTCGTCACTTACGAGGTTAACTACACGAACGTGGATACGGTTGCTTTGAAAACGGTAGAGCTGGACGTGCAGTGGCCCGACGGATTTTATTATAACGATGCGAGCGAGAAGCCGACCTCGGAGACAGCAACGACATGGAATCTGGGGCCGATGAATTCCGGCGAAACGCGGCAGCTTTCCATCTCCGGCCAGCTGGTCGGCCTGAAGAGTCAGACGCAGGTTGCGATTTTCAGGATCAGTTACCGGCCGGAGAATATCAATTCCGATTATGAAGTGAAGAAGGTCGCCGAGACGGTGATCAGCGATTCGCAGATCGACGTTTCTCTTGCGACAGCCGATAAAATTATCGCAGGACAGGATGTCGATTTTTCCGCAGAGATATCAAACCTGACAGGCGGTCCACTTGACGGCATTACGGTGGAGATCGTGGTACCGAAAGATTTTGACATCACGTCGTCAAATCCAAAATTAACCGATAATACATGGATCGGAACGATCAAACAGGATACGCCCCTTGCGATCGAGCTCAAGGCGCATGTCGCCGATGACGCCGACGGCGAGCAATCCTGGGTCGTTGAGGTATCAACCACGGCAAACGAGCAGGTGCGCAAACTCATGCGGAAAGAACTGAGAGTGACGCCGGTCCGCCCGAATTTTGACATCTCGCTTAAGATCAACGGCCAGAGCGAGAA
>MHKK01000032.1:6402-8056 GCA_001818365.1 Candidatus Komeilibacteria bacterium RIFCSPHIGHO2_01_FULL_52_14 | reverse complement strand
GAGACGCTGAACTATCAATTGAGCGTTACCAACAAGAGCGCCTCACCTCTTCCGGACATTAAGGTAACGGCGTTGATGGACAGTGATGTCATAGATCGCGCGACGGTGCAGTCGAACGGCGTCGCGGAGAAGGACAGCATCGTATGGACAAGAAATAATATCGATAAGCTGGCGACGATGCAGCCGAATGAAGAACTGCTGATCAGCTGGCAGGCAAAGCTTCTGCCGCAGGGTACGCTCGGGCAGGCGACCGTGGATACGATCGTGACGCTCGAAATCGAAGGGTTGCCGGGCTGGCATCAGACCTCTCCGGTGTTCGTCGTCACGGTAGGCCAAGGGCTGGTATTCTCGCAGGGCGCGTATTGGAATTTGGGCGGACAGAAGGTCGGTAGCGGAAATTTGCCGCCGGTGACCAACGAGCGGACGCTCTATGTCGTCGTGTGGTCGCTCGATTCCGGGAGCCAGGATTTCGATACGGTGACTATGTCGACAACGCTGCCGCCGAAGGTAACCTATGTTTCCACCGGAAGCGTCGATGAGGGCACGCTTAAATATGATGCCGACACCAATCGGCTTGAATGGCAGATCAATAATTTTTCCAGCAAGCTGCTGCCGCTTAAAGCAACTTTCACGATTAAGCTCGTGCCGCTCGACGAGGACAAGGGTACGGTGATGCCGATATTGAATCCCGCAACGATTGACGCGACGGGAAAGCAGGTTTTCCAGAGCAAGAGTTATTCGGTGACAACCGCGCAGGTGGTGACGACGCAAACCGGGGATTTTGGAACCGTGATAGAGTAGTATACTGTCATTGCCTGCCTTGCCGGCAGGCAGGCGAGCCCCGATGCTTCGGTCGGGGCGAAGCCCCGCATTGCGGGGCCACGTCGTCGTCCGCCAGTTGGCGGACCTCCTCCTCGCAATGACGATTTATCTATGAGTTTCAAACTTCTAAAAAAATCTTCAGATACTTCGGCGAGGACCGGTGTTTTAAAAACGGCGCATGGCGTTATCCATACGCCTTTTTTCATGCCGATCGCGACAAAAGGTAGCGTGAAGGGCGTCGAGGTGCGTGAAGTCGCAGACCTCGGGGCTGAAATCGTACTGGCCAATACGTACCATCTGTATTTGCAGCCCGGACTCGCGGTGATAAAAAAATTCAAAGGTCTTCACCGTTTCATGAATACGTCGCTGCCGATTTTAACCGATTCGGGCGGGTTTCAGGTTTTCAGTTTGTCGAAACTGCGGAAAGTTGATGACAACGGCGTGACGTTCCGGTCACCGTCCGACGGCTCCGAGCACCGGCTGACGCCGGAGGAGTCGATGAGGATCCAGATGACTTTGGGATCGGACATCATGATGGCGTTCGATTATTTTCCAGGGTATCCGGCCACGGTTAAGCAAACCGAGCATGCGATAGCGCTTACGACAGTTTGGGCACAGCGGTGTTACGCTTTTAAAAAAAAGAACACGGCAGCAAACAAGCAAATGCTTTTTGGAATTGTACAGGGTTCAACGCATAAGAAACTACGTGAAGAATCTGTAAAAGGTCTGTTAAATATTGAAAAGGATTTTTCCGCCAAAGGCGGACCAGCCTCCCGTTCGGGTCTGAGGACCCTCAGGGTCCGAACGACTGGCTGGGACGGGTTTGCGGTCG
>MHKK01000032.1:0-6394 GCA_001818365.1 Candidatus Komeilibacteria bacterium RIFCSPHIGHO2_01_FULL_52_14 | reverse complement strand
ACAAAGTCCTCGACTACATAGTGCCGCTTTTGCCCGAGGACAAACCGCGGTATCTGATGGGCGTTGGCTATCCTGAACAGATCGTCGAATCCGTAAAGCGCGGCATCGACATGTTCGATTGCGTGATCCCCACGCGAGAAGGAAGGCACGGGAGATTGTTTATTTGGAAGTCGTCATTGCGAGGAGGAGCGCAGCGACGACGTGGCAATCTCGCTGGGAATTTCTATGACACGATTAATATTACCAATTCCCAATTCAAATCCGACACAAAACCTGTTGATCCAACCTGTGATTGCCCGCTGTGCAAAAATTATTCCCGCGCGTATTTGTATCAATTGTTCAAAACACAGGATTTTCTGGGGCAGAGATTGGCTACTATCCATAACCTGCGGTTTTACCTACAATTAATAAGGAGGATAGGTTTAAGTATTAAGCAGCGACAACTATGAGCACTAATCGAAAGTTATTTAATATCACCGGTACAGTTTTATTCCTCTCTTGGTTTTTTACACTTTTTTCAGAGCAGGGAGCGCTCAATTCAGCACTTTTAATAATTGGTGCCATATCTGCACTCATATTTGGGCCAACTGCTATAATGGAATTCGTTAAGATTTACTCATCAAAAAATCAAGCCCAGAATGTTAGAAGTCGTAATAGTCTATTTCTAGTAGGCTTTATAATTCTAATCATCTTCTTAGTTGGCCTAGCACTTTGGAACAGGCTCAACCCCGCATATTGATCACTGCTGTATTCAATCGCGTTTTGAATCAGGCTTTTCAAGACGCAGGATTTTCTTGGCCAGCGGCTGGCGACCCGCCCGCCATCGCTCGCCGCTCAGGCGTAGCGGGCGAGCTATCCATAACCACCGATTTTACTCTTGTCCTTCCGCAGCTTGTGACAACAAGCGGAGGAGGATACAATTAATGCAGAGAATTAAGGAGGCAGTGGGTATAGGAACTCTATGAAAATGACAACCTTGTCGAAAGGGGGAACGATTGCGGCAATTATCTATCTGGTTTATGCATGTATATTGATCGTGTTTGGTTTTATCAGGAGCGGATGGGAAACGTTTGCATATTTTTTATGGGCCGGATTTCCAGCTTCAATCATACTGATTCCTTTAGGCGCTGTGCTTATTTTCTTCATCATACCGGCAACTGTAATTTCAGTCCTCGTTAGCATGCGGGTATATTATTTTTTGGGAACCAAGATTGAACAATATGCCGTGAGATATCATCTTGGTAGCAGTGCCAGAGTGATCGTTAATAAAATCAACCCTATCGGCAAGCATACTTCGGCAACATTTACGGTAAAGATGTTATTTATAGGTTTATTTTTTGCAATCATGACAATTATAGCGATTAATGCTTTATAAAGATGAGATTAGTAACTATCCATAATCTGCGATTTTACTTACAATTAATGGAGAGGATACGATTAAGCATTAAGTAAGAACAATTATGACTTTGAAGAGTTTTCTTAAAATCAGCTCGTCAAAAATAATTATTTTCTTTACTTTTGGTTCTTTTTTCACGCTGCTGCTCCTGATATTTACTGCTTACTATCCGTCCAAAGAACCTTGGTGGTTTATTCTATTAACTCTCCCTGGCTATGTGTGGTTAAAATTACTTATTGGGCTCGGTCGAGAGGATAGCTTAATGGGAATACTCATATGGTATGGGTTGTTAGTGATTTGGTGGTATTTCCTCACTTGCGTAATTGTCTGGCTCTTTTCACTGCGCAAGAAACAGCCTCCCCAAACCCCGCCATCGTCTCCGTCAGTTGACGGATGACGGAAGCGGACAGCCGCAGACATAACCCCCACCTACTCCCCCTTGGTAAGGGGGAGGGAGAGGGGGTAAATCCCAGATTTTACCCTTGTCCTTCCGCCTGCCCGCCGTAGCTTTCTTGTCATCCGGAGCATTAGCGAAGGGTGAAGCGAAGGTGGGAAGCTTGCGACTGCAAGCGGAGGAGGATACAATTAATGGAGAGGATTAGACTAACTATAAGAACTGAAATTCTATGATGGTCGGTAATAATGTTAGAAATAAAGGCGGTTGGGTTGGAGGAGGGATTTATCTCATAATTGCGCTTGGATTCATTGTATATGCAAACGTATGTAGTTCTTCTTGGTGTGCGATGAGCATGGCGGTGCCCCTTTTTCCATGGATTATCTTTTTGTTCACAAACCATGCTTGGGCTTCTATTATTTTCTCATTCATCATTAACTTAATCATTTTTTCTCTGATAGGTTATGGTATTGGAAACCTTTTAAGAAGGGGCAAACAATCTCCTCAAAATCCGCCACCCGCCAACTGAGGGAGGTGTACTGCATATGGCATGTATGCCGTGCAGCATATCTATTCACGTGGTATATGTATACGTAAAGGAGGGTATACGACAAAAAGACATCCAAAAAAGCATCCGAAGCGCAAAATAAATTTTGTCTGGGCATTTGCTGCTCTGTCCATATTTTTTGTCGTACTGTTTGGCGTATCCGCGATCGTTCTCCGCGCTCAGAGGGAAAAAATCAGCTGTAACCCCGTACCGGATCAGCCGCCGGAGCAGGGATCGCAAGGATTTCATATCTGGTCGGGACCGACGTTACTTTCGTTTAAGCACAATGGAAAACCGGCGTGCGTTCCTGACGGCTGGCAGGCGCTGGGTGAGTCCGCATCAGGACCCGGCTGGGCGCTGTTTCCCGATGAACAGACGGGTCTCATTATTCAGAAGAGGGCATTCGCCTCGGAGCGTTTTTTATATCGTAACACCTCATTTGAGGTGCGAGTCGTCTATCCGGTCAATATCCGGGCGGAGCATCTGCTGGCATATATGAAGCTGATCGAGAATGCATTTGTCAGTGTCGGCTCGCTATACCCTTCTTTAAAAGATGCCGAGACCAGGCCGCACACGGTACTGATAACCGCCGGTTTGGCAGGAGATACGTATGGCAGCAACAGTCGGGTATATCCTGACCCGGGACCGGATCTGACCCACGTTGTCCGGACGCCGGAACAGTGGCGTTCGCAAGAATTGGTGATCCATGCGGTTGCCCATCTCTACAATCGCTATCGCCGGAGCTGGATGAACGGATACAAACCGGATCCCTCGCTTCCTGATGAGGATTGGCAGGAGCTCGAAGCGACGTGGGCTGAAACGGCGTTCAGTACCTCGGACGATGGCCGCATCGATCGGCTCCGGTATCTGTATAACGTTCACACTGCAGTACAAACCGACAACTTTTCACTGATTACAGCGGCTCCGTTTGACAATAAAGACGAGTTTGAAAAAATTCATCGGGACGTCGTTATGAAGCCGGATGCTTCCTATATTGACGATCAGTATGGCCACTACATTCTTGCACCACTCGCAATGGTTGCAACACAGGGACTGTTGATGCAGCTTACCGAACAAAAAATCATCCCCGCAACCGACATCGTGGAGATTCTGAAGCAGGTGCATGCGGGGAAGTATGAGAATTACTTCAACGCTCTGAGTAAAGTATTACCCTCCGACGCCGTAGCGCAGATCACCGGCTGGATGCATGGAGGAGAAACAATTCCAGAGAACCTGGTTTTAAAGGGAGCTGAACAGTATAGGTTGAAATAGTCAGGCGATTCGGTGATGAGATGGTTGACAAGTACAGCGTCCTGTGGTACGTCTTGACAGTTCGGTTCCCTTGACAATAAACATAGTGGGAGGAGCGCATGTCAGTAGCGAATATTCTGTTCGTCGATGACTCGTCTTTGATACGGAAGCTGATCTCGGAGATCCTTGCCTCGTGGGGCTATGTTGTTGATCTCGCTGAGGATGGCAAGGAGGGACTCGAGCGGGCGATGGATCCGCGGAGCCAATTCACGCTCATCATCACTGATCTGCAGATGCCGAATATGAGCGGCATCCGGCTCCTGCAAGAGCTACGTCGTGCCAAGAACGAAACACCGGTTATTCTTCTTTCGTCGCTTTTGGGCGACGATCCGAGCGTGTATCGCGAACTGGAGGCGCAGGGTTTCGCCGCCGTGATGAAGAAAGATTTCGATCAGGACGCGCTGCGTACAGTGATCAGAAATATCGTCGGCTCGTAGTCACGGAGGGCGCGCACGCTAGCCCTATGGCGTAAGCGCAAAGGCGTCCTGTCGCAAGGCAGGCGCTTTTTTGTTCATTGACACGGGATAAAAAACGTGAGATAAGACAGTATTGTTTTAGGTCCTTTTGACGTAAACGCAATAAATCCCTACGAGGAGGGTGCATGGCGCGAATTCTGTTCGTGGAAGACGATCCGATGCTGCGCGAGATCATGACGGAGTATTTGTCGCATCACCAGGTTGTCCCGCTGACCGACATCGAGGAAGCATGTGCCTTCCTCGAGCGCGATCCTGCATTTGAGCTCATCATCACCGATTACCATCTACAGCCTTTCGATTTTGAAGCACGCTGCTATCCCCCAGGGAGGATGACCGGTCCGGATCTTTTGACGCACGTGCGGTGTGCCGGTATCGGCATACCGTTGGTTCTGATGTCGTCCGAAGTTCAGAACGATACCGAACTGGCGCTGCTCATATCCGGGTTTGCCGGCGTGATCCGCAAGCCGCCCGTTTGGACCGAGGTGCTGCCTCTCATCGACCGGCTGACCCGAGGAGACCATGACGACCAAATTCTCCTTCCCACCGTCTCCTGACGAGACCCCTGCTTTGAACGATCTCGCTCCGAGGCGCATACCTGGCTGGTTGGCTGTTCTGGTGATCGGCATGCTCACGCTCCTGTCACTCGCGGGATTCATCGCAGCTCTCAGGAGCAAGCTCAACTGACGTTGATATACCTCTTGGAGGTGCCAATGACCGAGTCCGTTCTACGGACCCGGTCATTTTTTGTTATGTCCGCATGTACCCTGAGCAGCTGTTGTTTGACAGTAGTGCCGTGGTGCGATACAGTCGCCTGTTCCTGTTCTTATCATTTGTAACTCGTGGACTGCTCAAAAGGAGGGAGAATGATTCCCTGGCAGATACCGCTCGTTTTGAAAGTGATTGTCGCGAACATCCTCGCTCCGTTCATCGGGAAGAAAATCGTCAACCGGCAGGGTCGCAGTCGCAGGTTTGTGGCACAGTATAGTGCCGCCTGCATCATCGCCTGGCTGTTTGCGCTCGCTTCTCCGAAAGCAGCGTGGGAAGCGTTCCCGCTCGTGTTTGCTCTGGGGTTCGTCCAGGTCTTTGGCACCTACTGCTATTGGCGTGCAACCGCCATCAGCTTGAGCGCTACGGCTTTCACAACGCAATTCGACGATGTCATTGGAATGCTCATGGGCTATGTCTTCTTGGGCGAAGCACACTACTTGCGCAACGGAGCGCTTGCGGCAGGCATTCTGTTCGCGTTGTCCGGCGTTCTGGTGTTCACGCTATTCAAAAACACGGAACGCCTCCGAGAGTCGCTGCACGGTACGCATTGCGAACGTCCGCTGTATATGTGGGTTGCCGGCTACAGCATCGTGTGGGGACTTGCCTACTTTGGCCTGCGGTACTTCGGCGTTCATAACGTAGCTCCTAAGGTGTTTCTCACGGGCTGGTATTCCGGCTCGTTCTTAGGAGCGATCGTCATCCACAGGCTCGCCGGAGCAAAAGAAGCCGGCGATCCAATCCCATGGCGCGAACACGGAATGACGACCTTGCTCGCCGTGTGCATCTACGCGTCGCTCTACTTTCAGTATTGGGTATCGTCGCTCACGCCCATCACCGTCCACCAGCCGATCTATCAGGTGACGGAGATGGTATTCCCGGCGCTCATCGGTCTCTTCTATTTTAAGGAGATCGGCAGTCTGACACGCTCGGGAAAGATCGCGTTTGCACTGGGCATCGCCGGCACGTTGCTCATCGCACTGAGCTATCGGTGAAGCAAAGCAGAGGAGGAATGACCGTCCAGCACCACTTTCGGCTGAAAGGCCGAAAGTGGTGCTGGGCTTCTTTTTTCTCATTTTTTTAGTGTGGTATACCCCATGAGATAAATATTGTAAGTCCAGTGAGATATTTATGCGCGTTGGTTCGTATACGCGCTCCAAGTTCGAATTGAAAGTTACTATCTCACGGGGTATACTTACTGCAATGACAGCCAGACAAAACATTGGCGTTCTTGCAGCCCGCTCGATTTTTATCGATCTTATCGGGGATGCGGTGTACTTCCCGCTCTGGTGGTATTCCTCGGGGTTGCAGCAAATTTTACTTGGATTTGCGCGAAGCGTTACGGAGACCGCGGACCACCTTTCGTTGCGTCTTCTGATTCTCAACATATTCCGTCCGATGTTCGCGCAGTCCGATCGCACCGGCCGTATCATTAGTTTTTTCATGCGGCTCGTGATCCTCATCGGCAGGAGCATCTATTTTTTTGTGTACGTGCTCTTTCGGAT
>MHKK01000031.1 GCA_001818365.1 Candidatus Komeilibacteria bacterium RIFCSPHIGHO2_01_FULL_52_14 | reverse complement strand
CGACGTCTATACGACACCGCAGATCATGGCATGGATGGCCGACGAGTACGTGAAGCTCACCGGCGATCCAAAAGGTAGGGCGACATTCACCGGCAAACCGGTTGCCGACGGCGGTTCTCTGGGGCGGGACACGGCAACGGCTCAGGGCGGGTGGTATGTACTTGAAGCTTTCATGAAAAAAATGAAGTCGGGCCCCGGTCTTCGGATCGCAATCCAGGGATTTGGAAATGCCGGGAGCGTCTTTGCCCGAATCGCGGGAAAAAACGGGCACACGGTTATCGCGGTCAGCGATTCATCGGGAGGGATCTATGCGCCTGGCGGTCTTTCGATCGCGGCGGTTGAGAAGCATAAAAACAAAACGGGAAAGCTCGCCGGGTTCCCCGGTGCGAAAGCGATCACGAACGCGCAGTTGCTCGAACTTGAAACCGACGTTCTCGTCCCGGCTGCGCTCGAAAATCAGATAACGGGCGAAAACGCGCCGCGGATTCGCGCGCGAACAATCCTCGAGCTTGCCAATGGCCCGACAACTCCCGAAGCGGACGGTATTTTGGCAAAGCGCAACGTGATTGTCCTGCCCGATGTGCTCGCAAATTCCGGAGGCGTAACCGTTTCCTATTTTGAATGGGTGCAGAACATGAAAGGCGAAACGTGGACAGCCGCCCGCGTCGATGAAATGCTGCGGAAAACAATACAAGCCGCCTTTGAGGCCGTGCATGCGTTTGCAGCCGGACACCGCGTCCCGCACCGCACCGCGGCATTCGCCGTTGCGGTTCGACGAATCGCCGAAGCGACCGCCTAAAACGTTGCCGGGTTTCGAAAAATTAGGTACACTTTCTGTAGACGATTTATCAAACAACACTATGGCGTATCGAGCTGAAGTAGATAAGAAATTATGCACGAGCGTTGCCTCGTGTGTCGCCATCGCCGCGAATACGTTTGAGCTGGACGAAAACAGTTTGGCGCAGGTGAAAAAACAGAACGGCGATCCGGACGCACTTATTCTGCAGGCGGCGCAGAGCTGCCCGGTCAATGCAATTACCGTGTTCGACGACAAGGGCGCCAAGCTCTGGCCAAAAGTTTAACGAAAAAAGTAACTATGCCCCAGCCGGGTTCAGGAAAAAAACTCGTGGCCGGCTGGTTTTCTTTTAGTTGCTGCGAGGACAGCACGATCATGATGACCGAACTTTTGAACGATCATTATGCCGAATGGCTTCCGCAGATCGATTTTCGGTACGCGAAGGTGCTCCGGCAGGACCGGCCGCCCGGTCCCATGGACGTGGCGTTCGTTGAGGGTGCTATCACCAGCGCAACGCAGGAAAAGCAGGTCAAGGAGATCCGCCGGCTTGCAAAAAAGGTGGTAGCCATCGGCTCGTGCGCCTGTACCGGAATGCCGTCGGGAAGCCGCAACGTCTTTGACGAGAAAACACGGCAGGAGATCAAATTTCTCATCGAACGCTTTAATATGGGGGAGAAAGTAAAGAAACTCGAGGACGTTATCCCGGTGGATGCGAAAGTTCCCGGTTGCCCGATGAACACGGACGCTTTTTTGAAAACGGTCCAAGCGGCGTTGCAGGAATTTAAAAGCGCGAACAATGCATAACGTATCATTCGATTTGAATTTGGCCGACATTTCAAAGATCGAGGGTCATGCTTCGCTCGATCTGACGGTAACGGACGGCGTCGTGACCGAAACGAAATTCGCCATCAGCGAGTATAAACGGTTTTACACGCAGGCGCTGCGCGGAAAAACGATCACCTCGATCCCGCAACTGCTTGCGCGTATTTGCGGCACGTGCAGCAACGCGCATCTGCTCTGCAATATCGAAGCGATGGAGGATGCACTGGGCATTATGCCGTCGGAGCAGACGAAACTTCTGAAGCGACTGACCATGCACGGGCTTATGATCCGCGATCACGCATTGCATTTGTACCTGTTCGTCCTTCCCGACGTGTATCACATGGATTCGCTTTTGGATTTTGACGAGAACGATCCGGAGCAGCATCAATGGCTGCATGACGCCTTTGACGTAAAAGCGGCCGGCAATCATCTGTCCCAGGCGGTCGCCGGCAGAAGCGTTCACGCGCCGTTCCCGACGATCGGCGGTTTTATCAAGATCATTGATCCCGCACAGTGTGCGCCGCTCGCGAAAGAACTGCGCGAAATCAGGCCGCGGGTGCTTTCACTCATAGAATTATTTGCAAAAAAACCCAGCTCATTCGTGCAGGAGTCGCAGTACGCCGCAATTATCGGCGATCCGTTTACGTATCTGGACGGTGACTTGATCGATTCGCACGGGCGGCGCGTTTCGGAAAAAGAATATCGGCAGCACTTGGAGCATGTGGTGATACCGTATTCGCAGGCATCGGGCTATAAATTTGAGGGACAGTACTTCAGGGTTGGCGCGCTGGCTCGCCTGAATCTATCGAAAGGCACGCTCCATCCGAACACGCGCCGTGACGCTGCGGCTGCCCTTGCGCATTTCCCGTCGCACGATGCGTTCGATAACAATCTCGCGCAGGCGATCGAAATCCTGCACTCCGTTGACGAAAGCATCGATATTTTGGAAACCACAACCTTTGTACCGGAGCCGCCTGCCCAGTACGTTGCACGGGACGCGGTCGGCATCGGGATCATCGAAGCACCACGCGGAACGCTCTATCACAAAATGATCATTTCGAAAGAAGGAGTCGTGAAGGAGGGCGAGGTGATCGTGCCGACCGGACAGAATCAGATCATGATCGAGCGCGATATCCGGTTGTACGTGCAAAGTAATCTCGATAAGCCGAAAAATTTTCTCGAGCGCGGCATCGAAGAACTTATTCGTGCGTATGATCCGTGTATGAGCTGTGCATCGCACTTTCTTGAAGTGCGGTGGAAAGAAAATTCGTGACATCGGGCAGAACCGTAGCCGGCGGCGCGCCGAACGGGATGCCGATAATCCGGAGCTGGAGCTTCGGGTATATTTTTTTTAAAAGCGTCAGGTGCATGCCGAGATCATAGTCATGCATAGTCAGACGGCGTTTGACCTCGATGATGTCTTTTTCCGTTATCAGCCGGACGTCGGAAATACCTTTAACCGCGTCAATGATCCACCATTCGACTGCGGCCCGATTGCCATCGGGCCTCCGCTCATGGTCTCCGTCCCTCGTTGCATCTCGGGACTCCGCCCCTTTACTGGCCGCAGTTGAATGTCCCGCCATTCGGCTCTGAGGCCTGGCGGCTTCGCCGCTCAGGATTGAACGAGAGCGCAGCCGAGGGACTACCGTTTCCGGCGGTGTGCATTCTTCGTTCGGGTCCTGATGCACAAATGTTATATTCGGGAAACGTTTGCGAAGCTCGGGTATGAGCGCCACGGGCATTGCGTCCTCAGGCAGATCGGGATTGCCGAATACTGAAACAGTCATGGTTAGTGTTTGAATGCGATTTTCCCGTTCATCAGATCGCCGGGATTGGTAATGATCGGGTTCCTGCTCGGTCGCAGGATCATACCGAGAACGTCTTTGCCGAATAACGATGCATCGCCGAAATCAACGACGATCCGCTTGCGGCGTACGGTCCGCCCCAGAGAGGCGATAAAGTCGTCGGTCTTTTGCAGTTCGACGATGCGCGAAGCGAACTGTTGGTCGGTCGCGGCCGCGACGATAACGCCGAAGTGGTGATAGACCCACATGCGTCGCGTTACCGTAAGATCACGGGGCACCAGTACGTGCCGAAAGAGGATAGACCCCCATAAGGTCGGGAGCGAAAGCGACGCTGTTGTCCCATCATCCGTCGAGGAAAGCGACGCGACACGGGAGAGCTGCAGGATGTGCGCAAGGGCATAGGCGGGGCTGGTCCGTTCGGCGATATGATTATGGGCGACATCATGCGCGTGCTCAAGGGCAAAGCAATGCAGCAGATCCTCGGCGGAGAGAATCGTTTTTTTATGCCGCTCGGCATACGCAGCGAGCGTTGAAGGGGCAGCGGTTATGATATGGTCGCCTAAAAATGAGAGCTGCACTTCGTGGCCTTTCAGAGAAGCGAGGTCAATGTCCGTCTGGCAATCGGGGTTGATGAATAAACGGGCGAAGATAGGTACTGCGTCCGCACTCAGAAAAATCTCGTCGTAGGTTGCGAATTTTTTTCTCCGTGCCGTCTGTAATTTATTGATGATGACGGTCGAGAACATAGGGCGTAGGGCGTGACGCGGCACGGCTCATGGTAACGAGCCAGATGATGCTCGCCGTCATGAGGAGAGCCCCTGCCAGTTCCGCAAGCGAGACCGTGTGATCGGAGAAGACGGCCTGCAGGAGCACCGTAACGGGCGCGCCTAAAGCCAAGATCGAGGTGGCGACGTGCGCAGGCACACGCGCAAGGCCGTGGTAGAACGTCAGGACGTACACGACGAGCAGGAGTGTCGTTACGGCCACCCAGAGCCATTGTTCCGTGGTCAGGAAAAAAGCCTTACTCCATGAACCCGACAGCCACAGATAGATCCAGATAAAAATGCCTCCAAAAAACATCCTGCTCCATATGACGATATTCGGGCTGACTTTCTCGAGCAGACGCTTGGAGAGCACCGTTTCAACCGCCCACAATATGGTTGCTGCAAAAATGAGCGCATCGCCGGTCGTAAATGAATGGGGGAGTAGCCGGAGAAACAGAATTTGTCCAGCAAGTAGCCCCACGATGCCGATCATAATGTGTTTGGTAATGCGTTCTTTCAGGAACAGGACCGCCAAAATCGATACGTAGATGAATAACGTCTTTTGAATAAAACCGGCCCGTGCAGCCGTCGTTTGCGTCAGCCCGTTGAAGAAGAGAATGAACGGAACACTCCCGCCTGTAAGACCGACTCCGAGCAAAGCGGTCCAAGTGCGGCGCGAGATCGTTTTGAGTTCGCGCCAGTCGCGAAACAGAAGGAGCAGCGCCGTGATGACCAGACCGACGCTCAGATTTTTAAGGCCGGCAAAGACAGCCGGATTAATACCGGTAACGCCATAGGCGTTGAGCCAGATGGAAACACCGCTCACGCACGCGGTTGCAAGCGTGAGACTAATTCCTGTTTGATATTTCGACATAGGTTTTTTTTATCAAACGACGCGATGCATCGCCATCGTCTTTATCTATCCGCTCGATCGCGATGCCGGACGTAACGAATAGATAATCATCCGGCCGGCAGCCCGGAATCCCCTCGATATCCGCTTCCGTTCCGTCTTCAAGCACCGCAACGGTTCCATGAACCGAAACAATTTTTCTCGGAATCGTAAAGCACATGAGTATAGTATAGCGTTTCGGTACGGAAAGGCGAGAGCAGGGCTAGAGTGCACTTGCGCGCGCTACGTACGCAATCACGAGAATACCCAGGAAATTCATGCCGTACGAAAGGGGGATAAAAGTGGGTGTCTTGATATTCGAGATACCCATGAATGCAAGTCCCAGTTCATCCGGCAACGGGGAGGCGATGATCAGTGCGCCGAGTACCGGCAGCAGCACCTTAAGCGCGCGGCGCTTGAAGATTTTCTTAAGAAGCCGCGACTTGCTCCGGTTAAAAAGGAATGCGAGGTGCAAGCCTACCCTGTTCCGCATGAATCTGAAAATGACGAGGTCGCCGAGAACTGCGCCGACAGCGCCTACTGCTGCAACTAAAAGCGGTGGGTGCGATCGCCCTAATTCCGCAAGCACGACGGTTGCCGGAGCGACGGTAAAAATTGAGGCAAAGCTTATTCCTGCGATGAAACTGCCGAGAATAGCGTATTGCTTTGCAGTTGCGAGCGTCGCATGCACGATGCCTGTTTTAACGATGATGTAGGCTACAATAATGCTTACGAAAACATACAGACCGTCTTTAAGAAGATTTTTTTGCGCCGCAGTCATAGCTTTCATTGTAGCATATCCGGTCCGCAGAGCGGCACGGTTTTCAGAATGGGGATGCAACCGTCCGTTTTTTTCTATTAACTTTTGTCAATGGAGAAGATATAGTTACGCTACGTATGGTACGAGTCAAACGGTATATTGTCGGTGTGGATGAAGCAGGGCGGGCTGCCTTTGCAAGGCGAGCATCGCCCTTTATACACAGAAAAATTGTAGGTGTTGATGAGGTAGGGCGGGGATCGCTCGCCGGCCCTGTCGTTGCGGCCGCGGTGCGAATCCGGGATCAACGGCGCTTTCCCTGTGATGAGGTGCGTGATTCGAAGGAGCTCACGAATGCGCAGCGTCGAAGGATCCTCGTTCGCATCAAATCGTCGTGCTCTATCCGCTATGGTATCGTTAGTCACCGCCTGATCGACGGACTCGGCATACAAGCGGCAAATGTTCTTGCCGTGGACCTGGCTCTGCAGCCATTTTGCACCGACACACACGTGCTGCATGCCGATTTTATTGCATCGTTCGATAAACTAACCTCGCTGTCGAAGGCGGTGGCGCTTCATGTCTTTGGCGAATCCGTGATCCCGGAGATTGCCGCAGCTTCAATCGCGGCGAAAGTGTTTCGGGACGACATCATGCTCAATTTGGACCGGCAGTACCCGGTGTATCGTTTTGCCCAACATAAAGGGTACGCGACAGAGCAGCACGTCGGCGCCTTACGCCGTTTTGGCCGTTCGTCGGTTCATCGGAGAAGTTTCGGGTTTTAAGGCAGCCGCGACCGCCCTGGTTGCAAAAAAATCCCAAGTGGACTATAAAGATGTTTTACCGATCTTTCGTGTGAGGGCGAATGCAAAGAGGCGAACGGAAACCGCTTTTTTAAAAAGGGGGAAGCCATGTCGCTCGAAAACACGGTGCGTTTGGATCGTGATCTGCCGCTCGACAGCAAGATTGATCCGCGAGGATCGCTTGAGTACCAGCACGTTTTGCAGGATCGCGCCCCGACTCCGTATGAGCAGCTGCTTTCTCGAGAGACCGCCGACTTTGTGGTGAAGCTGATTTGTTTGCTTGAGCCGAGAAATCAGTACATCATCAGAGCCCGGTTTGGTCTCAATGGAGAAGAGCGCCTGACGCTCGATGACATCTCGCTTCGTCTCGGACTCTGCAAGGAGCGTGTCAGGCAGCTTGAGAATGAATCGCTACGGGAATTGCACACCGTCTGCTGCGAAGAAGCGGCCTTTGAGGAGCTCATGGGAGCCCCTCCGTCGCCAACGGCCAAGCTCGCTGCGCCGCGGGCAAGACACTCTTCGAACGGATCGACAGGGACGCCGCCCGAGAAACGTCGAAGAGCGACACATCTCCGGATCGTGAAGAAATAACGAAGCAGCAAAAAACCAACCGATAGGGAGGGGATAACGAACCGCCCGCGCGCGAAAGCGACGCGGGCGTGTATTTTATGCCTGCGCGTAGGGCTATGCTACAATGACTTTATGAACATGCTGCCGGCATTCAAGAAATATTGGTTTGTGATTGTTATTCTTCTGATCGGCGGTTTGCTGCGGGTATACGCCCTTGATCGCGGCGATCCGCTTTCCGATGAGGTGCTCTACGGATTCCGTGCGATCGGCATGCTCGATTTTGATTTTGCGCTGCGTCAGCCGACAACGCTGCAATTATTCGTTAACCGGGGCATCGCGATTCCGTCATGGGCGCATCTGTCGTTCCATGACCATCCACTCTTCGTATTTCTCGTGCAGCACTGGTCGATGGGTTTGTTCGGAGTACAGGCATGGAGTATGCGATTGCCGTCCGCTTTGTTTGGCATTGGCACCGTGCTTTTGCTTTATTATCTTGCACAAGCACTTTTTTCAAAACGGGCTGCCGTCATCGCAGCCGCCCTTGCAGCAGTGAATGTGCTCCTTGTGTATGTGTCGCGTACCGGCGTTCAGGAGTCACAGGTCATTTTTTTTATGGTGCTCGCCGTTCTCTGTTTTGTTCGCGCACAGCGTGATCCCCGGTGGTATTGTGCGTGGGGTGTTGCATGGGGCTTGGGGTTCTTTTCAAAATATACGGTCGGATTTCTTCTGCTGTCGTTTGCCTGGTACTTGCTTCTGTATGCCCGTGATGCATTTAAAAAAGCATTGTTCTACGCAGGTGCGGTACTTGTGTTCATAGGCGCGTTGTCGAGCGTTATCTACAATATAATGCTCTATAAAACGTTCGGCCATTTTGATTTTCAACTTTTTTATCTATTCGGGCAAAAGGTTTCATACTGGGAGTCAACTCCGGGAAAGGACATCGGCGGATTGTCCGATCGGGTGATCGGAATTTTTTCAAATCTGTTCCTGTATAACGAACCGGTTTTCAATATGTTGGCTGCCGTTGCCATCGTCGTGTTTATCGCACTCTGCATCCGCATGCCGCGAAGCGAGGAAAAAAGGAACAGTATGTTCCTCTGCGCCATCATCGGTGCGAACCTGCTTTTGTACGTTGGTATTGGTCCGAGCCCGAGGTTTTTGACCATGCTGATTCCATGGCTTGCCGTCGCGGTCGCAGCCGTGGGCGCGCGTTTTTTTGGATCGTTGGCCCGCCCATGGCAATCTACGGTCGGGGGAGTTGCCATCGTCGTCCTCGTATGGCAGGGATGGTTCGCCTACAATAGCTATATCGCAATTCGTCCGGCCGGCATTGAGGGCGTTACCTACTCGAAGATCCATTGGGATATGCATCCCTGGGGGTATAACGAGCTCGATGTGTGGCTTTCAAAAAAACTCGCAGGGAGTTATCCGGCGTTTACGGTTCCGTACTCGCTGCCGTTTTTGGAAGACATAAAACAAAAAGCAATCCAAGAAGCCACGCGGTCGGGTAAAAAACCATATTCGGCGCTCTTCGTGTACAGTGACAACATGAGCGACCTGGCAACATTGTGGGTCGTCAACCGGCGGAGTTTGTACGAGGCGTGGCCGATGATTTCGGCGGTGAGTTACCAAACGACACTCGAGTCGAAGGGTGAATCTTTTTATCGCGAAGCCGGTATCCAGGAGATATATTTTATTCAGAACACCGACGCCGTACTGCAGAATTACTCGGATCGCATCACCGATGTTCCGCAGCGCCTTGAATCCGAATTGCAGAAACAGCACGTCGAACCGGAGCGCATTTACAACCGATCCCGCGAGGAGGCGTTTCGCATCTACCGAATTCCGGTAACGGTTTCTGACAAAACGTAGATAGTGTATACTAAGACAGTGGCTATGGCGACTATCGTATCAAGTGGCAGCGCGCTTCTCGATCCGAGAGGCATTTTAAGAGACCAGCTCCATGTGGTACCCGGCCAGATGGTTGGAAGCTTCGGGTGCGGCGGTGGCGGTTTTTTTACTCTCGAAACCGCACGTCTCGTGGGCGATCAAGGGCAGGTATATGCCGTTGATATCATGAAGACGGCTTTGTCGAGTGTTGACGGAAAAGCGAAGCTCCAGGGATTCTATAACGTGAAAACCGTCTGGAGCGATCTGGAAATTTATGGCGCAACCGATATTCCAGAAACAAGTTTGGACCAGGGGCTACTGGTCAATATTCTTTTTCAATCG
>MHKK01000030.1:15079-40410 GCA_001818365.1 Candidatus Komeilibacteria bacterium RIFCSPHIGHO2_01_FULL_52_14 | reverse complement strand
CGGGATCATTAATTTGAATATTGATGCGATCCCGTACCGGCAGATGCAGAACATCGATATTGAGCGCGACCTCTTATATCGGCTGCTCGGTGTCAGTAAGCTTGTCATCCTCACCGCGGGAACTGAAGACCCGGACGTTAATGATGAATCTGAAGGAGTGATTCCCGCCCTTGATAAACATTTGGCCGCTGCCATTCAGCAGGAGCTGATTAAACGCGCCAATCAGGAACGCATTTCGGTTACGAACGTCGCCGTAGCGGGAACCGGCGGGAAATAAACCCCTCCGTATAAAAAAGAGGGGCACCCGCGCGTGCTCTTCAAGCGCGGGTGCCCCGTGGGGCTATGCGTGAGCTTGGAATCCGCTCACGTCGGTCGGGTAGAGCCCGTCGAGACAGGCCATGCACCAGTCAGACGGATTGTCGAGACAGGACTTGAGCCCGTCCAGGCTTAAGAAATAGAGCCGGTCATGCGGATCGAGTCCGATCTTCGTCTTGATGGCTTCGACGTCGCCCTGCAGAGCGGCAGCGATGAGGCCTCCTTTCATGTCGATGCCGTAGTAGCAGGCGTGCATGATGAGCGGGCAGGTGATGAGGAGCGTGATCTGCGCCGGGCGGTAGCGTTTCAGCATCCCGATGAGCTTCCGCATGGTGGTCCCGCGTACGATGGAGTCGTCAACGAGCACGATGCGTTTTCCCGGGATTGCTCTCCGGTCGGGGTTGAATTTGAGCTTCACGCCGTAGTCGCGCAGTTTCTGGGACGGAGCGATGAAAGTGCGCCCGGTGTAGTGGTGCCGGTACAGGATATGTTCGAGGGGAATGCCGGTCACCCGTGAAACGGCAAGACTTGCTTCGACGCTGGAATCCGGTACCGGAGACACGATATCACCCTCGGGGTGTGCTTCCCGCACGAGTGCCTCGCCCAATTTGCGGCGGAACAGCTTTGCCTGGATGCCGAAGACGGTGCTGTCGGGGCGGGAAAAGTAGATAGGTTCAAAAACGCAGTGGGCGCGACGCGGGGAGCCCTGGATTGTCGGGTGCTCGAGAACCTTGCCCTCGGCAAGCTCGATGATGACGTTGCCCGGAACCTCGCGTGGCTCGTACTCATGTCCGTTGAAGCCCTCGTAATCGGCGGTCATGATATCGAGCGCCGATGTTTCCGATGCGAAAAAAACCGCACCGTCTTTCGCGACCGTATAACTGAAGGGACGGTTCTCAAGATGATCGCGAATCAGGAACATCCGGTCCCGTATCATGAGCACGCCCGAGTAGCTGCCGTTGAGCATCACCTTGGCGCGCCGGATGGCGGCTATCCATGAGCGCTCGCCGTGCTGGTAGCAGTAGGCGATCAGCTTCACGATGACCTCGCCGTCATTGTCGCTGTAAAACGTGAACCCGTCTGCACGCAGCAAAGAGCGAAGCTCGCCGCAGTTGACGATATCGCCGTTGGAGCAGAAGAAAACGGGACCTGCGTCCGTCTGGGCCTCATGGGGCTGCGCGTTGTTGAGCTCGGAAGCCCCTTGCGTCGAGTACCGCAGATGGCCGATCGCCATATGTCCCGTCATGGTACGCATGACTTCGGGAGTGAGCACGTGCATGACCAGACCTTCGCGGCGGAGGGGAGCACGCTCGGGAAAGAAATGGTTTCCGTCCGAGGAAATCATGCCCACCCATTCCTGTCCACGGTGCTGGAGCTGATGCAAGCCAAGTTGCGTGATGTTCGGTGCGTGGCGCGTGTTATAGCAGCCGGCAATTCCGCACATAGTCGATTTCTCCTCATTGGTAAGGATTCGGCCTGAATATGGAAAAGAGCTGAGAAGCGATAAGGGTATCGAAAGTGGCATGTACCGTCAATCCGTACTTTTTCGCGGGGTACGCAGGAAACAATATGTTATACTGACGATAGTATATGGGCCTTATAACTTTTGAAAAACCACCCGAGGAGAAGCCGCGGCAGGCCGCGGCTGACGAAACGTCAAAGCTTTCTCCGACCGCAGAACGGGCAGCCGACAGGCGCCGTGAGATTCTTGAACAGAATCACAACATAGCCGCGTTTGCGTACGATCTGGAACAGTACACAATGGCAAGTGGCGATGCCGTTGATCCGTCCATTGTTAAACAACAATTGGAGCAACTGCCAGATGCGGTACGCGGAAGATTCGCCGCGGCATACGACCGTTACGCGATGCGACGCGTTGAAGCGCAGCAGCTGGAGGACACCTTTCGAACAGCAACTGCACACGAAGGACAGCGGGACATTACCCCTCAGACGTGGGGGAGATACGCCTTTGGATTGCTCATCAAGTCACAGCCGGAAGGTCAGGTAACTTTCCAGCGCGAGGGTGGATACTTTTTGATGACGTTTGCCAGCAAGCACGATTATGTTGCCGCAGTTGACCGGCGTAACGCGCAGGCAGGATCGGTGATTGCCGAAATGAGCGAAGGGACCTATCATCGGGCGCTCCCGATGTATTTTTACGGTACCGGAGAAAAACCGGTACCCGTTATTATGGCGCGCCGTCAACAGATGAACGACACGGTGCGGGAGAGTTTGATGACGCACGAGCGGCAGCATTTTATTAATGGTGCCGTCATGGACACCTTTGGCTTAGCAGAGCAGAAAAAATTGTCGCCAGAGGAGCGCAGAGGAAAGCTGGATGCTTCTTCCGTTATGCGATTTCGGCGGATCAAAGACGAGGTTATTGCAATGGTTCGGGACGGCTCAAGCGGTGACGATCTTAAAAACAATCTGGAGTCGAAGTTGTATGCGGACCTTTTTCACACGCTGGCGCCCGATGCGCAATCACATGCACAAGAGATCATAAGCGACGTTTCGTATTTCCTGAACGCGAACCGGCAATCCCTGCAGTCGGACCGCGCCCGGGCATTGATCGTCTATCAGCTTATGGCGGTCCCGTTTCTGGAATTCCCAAAATGGCTCAAGGCGCTTGGTGACTTTTATCAGGAGCGGATCGGCATGCTGGAGCAGTTCGACGATATTTGCAGTTTCAATTTTCACGATCGCGGCGGTTCCCGCATGTACGTAAGCGATCTGCCGCACGACCTCTATCCTTCCTCTTTGCAGCATGAAGCGGCCGCTGTTGCGGAAGACGCAAAGAAACCCTGGAAAGATTTATACGATTATTATTATCAGATGCGCAAACGTTTGCTCGACGGATCGGTTACCATGCAAACTCTGGGAAACGAACTCCCGCAGCGGCTTCAGGAATACCGGGAGCGGTATGAAGAATTTGCCCGTCACTTCACTCCATTGAAGCGTGACGGCGTGCTTGTGCCGCATGCCGACCGCCGGAACGTAACGGAGATACAGAATAATAAAGTGAACGTTGTCAAAGAAACGCCTGAAATCGCGGCTTTGCGACAACACATAGTCGATGCCGTTTCGGAGTTTCCGCAAGAGCATATCGATACGCTGGCGCTGAGTCCGGGCGAGCGGGCAATGGGTAATTTTGATCAATCGCACGAATTACTGATACGAACCCTGCAGAATATCTTTTTATCGCAGCGCATTGCGATGTGGTCGCTGAAATTTGCCGCAAAACCCGGTTTCCCTCACTCGGCCTGTATTGAGATTCATTTTACCACTCCGAAAGCGCAAAATTCCGAGAAATTCTATCGCGGCGCGGTTTCTGTGTATTTGCATTCCTCGGAATTCAAATTGTAAAAAAGGAGGGCCCGGAGTGCTGAGGCACCCGGGCCCTGGTGTGGCATGCGGCAGTCGCCGCTCACTTTGGCTCGCAATCTGCGTGGCTACTGTCCGTCCGGTTCCTGGACGGCCGGTTTTTTTCTCCCGGCTTTGCCGCCATCCATGACTGCGGCACGCGGACGTTCCACAGTCCGGTGAACGGGTTGTCGAGCTGTACTGCCACCGTCTGGTAGAGGATCATCACGAACGTGATCGAGTAAATGGAGATGAACCCCGCTGCGAACTGGCGGTAGTCGAGCGCCAGGAAGCAGATGACGATGGTTGTCGCAAGGGTTGCGAGGAGCGAGTGGATCACCTGCGGGATCCGTACGTCTCTGATTTCCATGAACTTTTGGAAATCGTTGTGCGTGACGCAGTACTCGACCAGCTTGTACTCCTTCCAAACGGTCGACAGGACATGCGCCGCCATGATGCCATAGACAACGCCGAGCGTGGGGATGACACCGTTGGAGAGGATTTGCTCGTCCTGTTTGTCGAGATGCACTCCGAACCTGCGCAAGATCGTCCAGACGCAGACCATGAGAGTCGCCGTGATCGCCGGACGGGCAAAGAGCCGCGCCTGACGGCCAATAGTGCGCCTGCGTCTGAGTCGCTGTACAACGGGGAGCTGGGATGGAACGAACGGTTTTGTTTTTTCCTTGTTCATCTGAAAGCCCCTTTCCTGCGAGCCGTTCTCGGAAAGAGAAGGGCAGAGGTACTGCACCGCAGTGCGTGAACCATAGTGTCAAAGAAGTCGTAACAGGTGACCGTAGTACGTCCATACTGTGCTGTCAAGCAGCTTCCTGGGTTGTCATTTGAGGATGAAAAAATGTGACTCTCCCGTTGACAGAGCTGCTTTGACAATGGTATGGTGGTGCGTGCATTTTTTGTCGTCCGCCGATACAATGATGATGCACAAAAGTCCGCAAGGGCCCCGCAGTTCAACCCCGGCGCCCCGAAGTATCCGCCCGGGGCGGAACTCCGGGGCGAGCATGGGACTTTGCCCGCCCGACTCGTCTGCCGCCCCCGTAGTTCAACCCCGACGCCCCGACGTTTCAGTCGGGGGTTCGGGGCTCCGACCTCCGCTGTGCGGAGCGTCGGAGTGGATAGAAGCGAATAAATGAAAAGAGAAGCGATGAAAGGGTACGTTTATATTCTTCAAGATCAAAAAGGAAGACTGTACGTTGGCAGTACTGAGGATATCAAGAGACGTTTGAGACAGCACCGTCTGGGTCATACTCAAACAACACGAAATATGACGTTGCCGAAAGTTGCTTTGATACAAGAGTATGATACCTTAGAAGCTGCTCGTTTGGTCGAAAGAAGACTCAAAAGATTAAAAAGGAAAGATTATGTGTTGAAGATGATCGCGGACGGCCACATTAACATCGAGCCCTCGTAGTTCAATGGATAGAACATGGGACTTCTAAGCCTGGGATGTAGGTTCGATTCCTACCGGGGGCACCACCCTTCGCTAAAGCTACGGGTGGCAAGCCAGTTTTGAAAATTTGTTTGTGATGTGTTCAGTGCGGCGGCCATAGTTTAATGGTAGAACCCCGAAGTAGAACCTTCGGTTCACTACGGGGCAGGCATCGGTAGTTTAACAATAGAACGTTCGCAAAGCGGCGATCATAGTTCAATGGTAGAACACTGGGTTGTGGTCCCAGTTACGAGGGTTCGATTCCCTCTGATCGCCCCAGAGCGGTGATCGCCGCTTTGCGAAGGTCTAAGTGAGGGTTGCCTGTCCAGCACCACTTTGTATCCACAGAGTGGTGCTGGGTGGTCCCGCCCGCCCGCCGGCAGGAATACGAGGATTTCAGCGACATCTCGCTTCGCGAGTGCGCTGACCCGCTCACGCCGTTAGGCGATGAGCGGACAATTCTCTCAGGCCGCCCCATCACAATGACTCACCTCTAAAAGGTGAGTTTTGTGTTTCCTAAATTGAGAGGTGACACGCCGTAAAAAAAATGAGATACTATATATATGAAAAATAAACACAGCCTCATGGTTAGCATACTTGCCACACTGCTTACCATCGCATTAATGTGTTATTTGCCTCTCTATTTACTTAAACAAAATCCTTCAGCAGGACTTGCCGCCATAGGCATTGTTGCGCCCTTCTATTACTTTCCCTATAACCAATTCACGGCACTTTTTTTCGTTTGTATACTCACACCAATTCTGTATTTTCTATATAAACGGTTTAAAAAAGATGCCGTAATTAAATTTTGGAAAACACTTATCTTTACGATCATTATCGTCCAGGGTCTGGTCTTTTTCTATAACTACAATACCAACTTCTCTGGTTGGCAAAAATTGCAACAGATTGATACAGCAAATAGCGACAAGAAGGCTGCCCTTAAGATTCTTCACGAAACATTTGCTGACATTATGAAAACAAGGGCGTCCGATCGCTGCCACGAACTCGGCCAACTCTTACAGCAAAAGAGTGCCTTATTTGTAACAAGAGATGAATATTCTGAGGCACGACGCTACTCACTTTATACTGAAGAAAGTTGTCAAAAGATACTTGAAGGTGACTATGAGTATTTTACAAAGGACCAAGAAGGCATATCGGTGCGACAAGCTGTGTTTCCTTTTTTCGATACCTGGAGCCAAGCCGGTTGGCTAGCCATTTTTAATATCTTCGGCTATGAACACTGTCTAAAACAGGATACTTCCTTGGTGACGTACCCTGAACAAAGTAATGATCCAAGGTATTCAAATCCAATTCCTATTTCAAGATTCTGCACTGTCAAGCAAGCAATTGCGTCAAAAGATAGTAATTACTGCGAGCACCTGACGCGAGACCTTGTCTCCTTGAACTACAATTACTGTATTAGTCAATTGGCAAGCTTGACTAAACAACCGAAATTATGCGAACAGCTGAGTCTTGAAAATAAGAGGAAGGAATTAGAAGCATTGCGCTCTGAATTTCCTGGATCCAGTGATAAGCAATTCAATGAATTTGTTGAAAGTTCACTTCAGGCGTCTATAGAATCCTGCAAAAAGCCGGGCTTGCGTGAATGGAACTTTGATCAATATAGAATCACGCCGACGGATTATGTTAAACATGCCGAAACAATAGATGTGGAGTATTATTCTGATGAATACAACGCCATGATGCAGACTTTGGAATCAGAGAAAAAGGCCACGGAGGAAAAAAAGTTGCGACTAGCAGTTCTTCATACAACTTTCGGCGAAATCATGAAAAATAAGCAAATAAATCGTTGCGCCGAGCTGGAAAAACTAATGCAAGATAAAGCCCCTTTGATTGAAAACAAAGACTATTATATTCTCTATACGGAAGAAAACTGCAAAAAAATTCTTCAGGGTGATTATGCATTTTTTTCTAAGCTAGCTCTTGAGAAGGATGAATTTAAAAAAGAAAAAGAATCGTTTCCATTCATGCTTGAAGCGCGAGAAAGCGCGTGGCTAACTATCTTCAACGCTTTCGGTTATGAGCACTGTATAAACAGTAGCCAATTTTCCATTGCCCCAACCAGAACCTTCGAGCCTCCTGATGGAAGCTATTTTGGTCAGTTGGAGAAAAAACAAATTCCTTTCTCGAATTTTTGTAATCTGAAGCAAGCCATCACAACAAAGGATCTGGCGTATTGTGATCAAATGAAAGGGGACGATTTCTTTTCACGAGATAGTTGTATAAGGGAGTTGGCATTTGTAAAACAGGAACCGACGTTATGCGATAGCGGATTTGAAGGTACAAGACGCGCCCTTGATGCAAATAGAAAAAACGTTCCCTGGACATACGATGATGAGTATCAAGAGCACATCGTTTATTTCATGAACAAAATTGTAGCCGAATGTAAAAATCCATGGCTTCCACTACGTGCATATGCGGTTACAAGTGATAACTATGCCGAGAAATTTAGTATCTTAGCGGAGGACGTCTTTTACGCTGACCCATGGGAGCCAGGGTTTAAAGGTTTTGATTAAATTTGAGCGGTTTCCCAACTCTCTTATCTAGCCGCCCCATCCCCCTCAGGGCGCTGAGGGGGACCATCGCATGAACAGCTCCCTAAAAGAGCTGTTTTGCATTATAATAAATCAATCCATGATTGAGCAAGCGCCAAAATTACAGAACGTGATCCCTGAGGAGGCAGAAAACCGTCGATTAGAGCGGACAGTTGAGGTGATCAACAGAAACCACAAGGTGGCGATTGCGGGCTATGACTTGGAAGAGTACATTTCTTCATCCGATGTCGATAGCATAGAAAACAAGGGTATTCAAAACTTACTAGTTAAAGTACCAGAAAATTTAAGACCTAGATTTGAACACGCGTTGCAAAATTACTTTCTTCGAAAGAAAGAAACGGATGTGTGCGTAAGTGAGATGGAAGAAATCGTCGCAATGAACAAGGATTACAGCGGACTTTCCCAAAAAGAGATAGAGGGACAACTCCCTGGAATGATGTATAGAAGTCTATTAAGTAACGCCCATATGGGGAGGCCCAAACCTCCAAGTGGCGGCATAAAGATGGAGGTTAAGGAAGGTTATATCGTTCTTATATTCGAGAACACGGGCGACTACCAGCGAGCAAAGCTTGCGCAAAGCGGCATAATAGTTCCCGAGACAGAAAGGATTAAAGAAGATACCGGAGGTACGTATCATCATAGTGTCAGAATCGATATGTTCAAAGATCGCTACATGGGGCCCGTGCTCATGATACGAGGTGACCAAAAAGTAGGAGATGTTCTTGCCCACGAAAGACAGCATTTTATCAATCACTCCGTCTTTGCAAATTTTTTCGTAACTGAAAATAACCCCGAGAAAACATTTTCTACAAAATCCAATATGGATCGAGTTATCGGATTTCGACGTATCAAGGATGAGGTTCTTGCATACCTGAGAGAAGGCAGAGGCGGCACAGAAATCTTAAGATCTCTTAATGGTGAAATATACAAGCATCTTTTTGATTCTTTATCTGAAGAAAACAAAAAAAACGCAAGAGAAATACTTAGTGAAATAAAGGAGCCTCTTGATCAATTCGCGTCCATCAATAGTGGTGACGAAGCCAGAGCGATAATGGTTTATCAACTCGCTCATATTTCATTTGATAAATTTCCGAATTGGCTTGAGGCAATTAGGAAATATTATTATCAACGCTTCGAACTTATGGAAGAGTTTGATGCAAGTGTTAGTGTCTACGGTTTGGTTATGGATAAAAATTGGCATTACTCTATAGCGCACGGCGAATATCCTTCAAAATATGCAAAACAGGCGGAGGAAGTATCCAAACGAGCTCAAGAACTTATCGATGAATTAAAATCTATTAGAGATCGTGCAAGAGATATCATTTTCGATCAATCAACCAATATTAGTGTGCTCGATGAAAAATTGGGCACCGTCAGGGAGGAATACGGACGAGCCCAAAATGAATTCTCTGAACTTTATCGACCCCTTATGAAAGGTGGCGTATTGGCTCCTGATTCAGGCAGTCTGAGAAGTTATAAATACGGGGAAGACATTCATGATGCCATTAAAAATTCATCTGAAAACCTGCTTGAAGTTAGACAGGCGGTACTAGATGCAGTTGATGAGTACCCACAGGATCAAATTGATATGATTGCAGACCGTTATGATGGCACCGGTGATAAGGAAATGGGGAACGAGGCAGGGAAAAAGTTGGCGACATATATAAAAAAAATAGTCCATAAATTTAACGGAAGTCGTCCGTGTTGGATATGGATCGACAAAGAAGAGGACCACAAAAACACCTTCTATGTTGTAGTGGACTTCCGTGCGCCCAAGTCAGAAAATGAAAAGGGGGTTAAAGGTGCTGAATTTTTTATGAATGTTCGAGGGTCAAAATCAAAATTCTGAATTGGAGAAATTTGAATATGGAGGTGATATGAATAACCAAAGCCCGATGATCGCTTTCAGAATTGACTTGAGTTTCCCAACACTTCCGCCTGCCCCGTAGTGGACGCGTAGAGTTCTACTACGGGGTCTAGCCGCCCCATCACGATTCCCCTCACTCAAACGAGGGGTTTTATGAATACGCAACAAAATAGCGTCCCATTAAATTATGGTATAATAGGGCTATGAAGTGGCCAAAATATATTATTTCTTTCATAATCTACCTAATAATCAGTTTTGTTTTGGAATTTTATTTTCTCTTTGGCGAAGGGCCAGTGTCTTTTCTAAAAGCAACTATAGCAGAAAGCAGGTCAGCGATTGAGCTTATTTCAACACTTTTGGTAATATCTATATTCCCTGTTTTCCTCGCTATTTTTGCATCATTGAAATGGTACGGAAATAAAATGATTGAATCAGGAGACTGGGATGCAGAAAGATTACGTCAACCGACAAAACAAAAAAACTCACACGCTTCAGGTATCTATATTATGATGGGCTTGGTGGTGTTAGTAGGGATTCTAGTTCCAATTGGCATCTGGTTTTTATATCACTCTCTGGCTTCCTAGTGCTAGCAATTTGTAGTATGATAGAATATATAATCTAAAGATGTAAAAATATGGACACTCAAAATCCAGGCGTCCCATTAGTTGTGGGATTACCAGCAATTGACAGATCACAAATCAAAGAAAGTTCTGCTGAAAGAAAATCCGAAAAAATATTACTTTATAATACGAAATCTTATTTTTGGATAGCGTTCTTGTTCTCATTGATTCCGGTAACTTACATGACCTGGAAAAATACAAGATATTACTCTCCTGAATTAAAAAGGAAGCTTAGAAAATTTATAGTTGCATATTTAATTGTATATCTGTTTCTGTTATTGTTTGTAGCCCCCTTTATTAGAGTCGATAGTGTGTTTGTTGCTTTTCTAGTTTGGGCAATCCCCATCGGCCCATACTTCTACTATACAAACGTGAATGAGTATCCAACGTATAAAAAAATGATCGATAATCAAATTTCACGTGTCCGAGCAAGTGTCGCACCAGTTGTTATAGGAATTTGTGTTTGGATAGCATTTCTTTCTTTGACTTTAATCCCGGAGTTTAGAAGTTAAGCCATTATTTATTAACGGCACTGTTACTCTAGTTTCCCAACCTTCTCATCTAGCCGCCCCATCGTGAAACGCGTCGAGCAAACGACGCGTTTTGCGTTATCAGATATGACAAAATTGGGTTCGCCAGATTTTCAGTTTTTGCCTGACCCCTAGAGGGAGTTCGAACTTTAAGACAAAGCTAACAAAATGTGACATAATTGAGCCATGATTATAATCGGACATAGAGGCGCAATGGGCTATGAGCCTGAAAACACGCTTCGTTCTTTTCAAAGAGCGCTAGACTTTGGCGTTGATGTGATAGAGCTTGATATATACGTTTGCAAGACTGGTGAAGTAGTCGTGATCCACGATGATACAGTCGATAGAACAACCAACGGCACCGGCTGGGTTATAGAAAAATCGTTTGATGAGCTCAGAAACCTCGACGCGGGCAAAAGAGAAAAAATACCAACCTTGGACGAAGCGCTACAACTGATCGATAGAAAAGCCAAAGTAAATATTGAACTAAAAGGTCCTAATACGGCGCAGGCCGCTGCCGATACAATTAGTCGTTACGTTGCAGAGCATGGGTGGCAATACAGCGACTTTATGGTCTCCTCATTCAATCACTATGAGATTCAAAAATTTTCACCCTTGCTTCCTCAAGTACCTACCGGATTAATTATTCTTGCCATCCCGATTGGCTATGCAGAATTCGCCGAAAAAACGAACTGTGATTTCGTTGTTATATCAAAAGAAACGATTAATAGAGAGTATGTAGTTGATGCGCATAATCGCGGTAAGAAAGTGTACGTCTGGGCAATCAATAATGCTGATGAAATGAAGCGTTTCGGCAGTTTAGGAATCGACGGTGTGCTCTCAAATTTTCCTGACAGGCTGAAACAGTTTGCCAACAGTTCCATCTAGCCGCCCCATCCTCCTTCGCCAAGGCTACGGAGGACACCGTCACAAGAACAGCTCCTTAAAAGAGCTGTTTTGTGTTTAGCATTAGCGATGAAATTGAGTTCGCCAATTCCCCGTTATGCTTGTTTTTTGTATTTAAAACGGACTCGTTGATGTTATCTCGGAGCCCGTTTCTTTTCCGGCCTGACGCTAGTCCTCCAACAGATGAGGTGCTACGATCTGCGTAATGGATCGCGCAACCTTGTCGAGGACCCACTGGTCGCTGTCGCGCAAAGCGTCCAAGAGCACGACTTCTGCTGATCCCTTGCCCTTCGTGACTCGACTGATAGCTTCTCGAAGCCGATCCCAGCTCGTGCGTTTGTGATCGTATTGCAGAGCTGATTCGAGTGCCTTGGCCAAGCGATCCTGGCAATCAATCCAAAACTGGCGGGTATCTGAATTGAGTCCAGGAAGCTGACGAATCACACATGACAGAAACTCGCGCTCCTGCCGATTGACGCTACCATTGCTCATGGCTACGTCCTCATTATTGAAGTGGGCTACCCAGAATAAGCACCGCGCCGATTCTAAGCTACCCGGAACAAGAAACATTACAGCCTAATACACTGCCATACAAAAGTCAAGGCTATAAAGTTTTCCAACAGTTCCGTCAAGCCGCCCCATCGTGAAGTCCAGCTCTAAAAGCTGGATTTTACGTTTAGCGCTAGCGATGAATTGCGGTTATCCAATTTTGACGATTTTGCCTCACCCCCTTTTGGCATGGGAAAAAATGCAGAATGCTAATTATAGCTAACATAAGCTAAATACATCATTTATCAATATAACATTACTTGACAATACTTTATATTAGTGTATAATGATTTGTTACGATAAAGTTCTTTGAAACCTAGTGGTCAATGCTTCAATATTTCCTTGGATTATCCAAGGTAGAAAAAGGAGAAAACATGAAGATCCTGGTGATTGATGACAACGAGGTGAATTTGAGCGCCGCGAAAGCTCAACTGGTAGATCATGAGCTCGTAGTGGCATCAAGCTACGACGAGGCTCAAAAGCTCGTAGTGAGCTGGGCGAGAACGGGCTCGATTGATGATCGAAGCCACGGCAGGCACGACTTTGACGTTGTGCTAGTAGATCTTCTCATGCCTGCAAGCGCACAAGTCCAGAACCTGGAGGGTCGCCAGTATGTGGGGCAGGAAATGCCCATCGGCATCTTCCTTGCTCTACTTGCTGCGAGGAACGGTGCGAGATACGTCGCCGTCCACACAGATAGCGATCATCATTCGCACCCAGCCTCGGCTTGTTTCGACGACTTTAATACGCGTGAAACAAAACCGACGCCCTTCCAGGTCGAAAATGCCAAGGTTCTTCTCTCCAATAACCGTAGATGGGTCCAGTTGTTCTTGCGGGAGGATTTGACTAAGCCGCTTGAACAGGACATATACGGCCGCGTGGCCGTGGAGGTGACCCGTACGGTTCGAGCGAAGAACTGGAGAGCATTACTGGATTACTTGTTAGCTTGATTCAAGCGAAAGGAGGCTGAAACCACATATGACCGTTCCAGAGGGGACGGTCTTTTTTTAAATCAAAAATTCTTTGGTACTGTGCTATACTAATTACTATGGAGCGACAAAATGAACAACTGGTTGGCATTCAGGAGGCTAGTAAACTTCTTCATTGTCATCCGAATACATTGAGGCAATGGGAGCGAAAAGGCATTGTACATGCTGTCCGATTCGGTGTGCGTAAGGATCGCCGCTATCGACTTCAAGAGCTGCAAGCATTGATTCAAGGTAAGGTTAAAGTAGAAAAAACAATTTATACTGGGTCTCAGGATTTTCGCCACTATTTTTTAACTACTCTCGGAAGACTAAAGAAAGGCGACCACTACTGGGCGTTTGCTTTCAATACGGAATACTTTGACTCGAGTATCCGAAGGCTTCTTGCTGATGTTCATAAACAATTGGCGAAACGCAATGTTGAAGATCGCGCACTCTGTAGGAAAGAAAATTTTCAAATCATTCAAAAAACGTATCAGGATAATGCTAATATCAAGTTAAAGGCAGTAGCACACGACATCCCAACTGGTATAGTGATTTTAAAAGATCGCGTTACTTTTCTGCTCTGGGGCTCAGTACCCGCTATCTTTGAAATAAAAAATAGCGACGTTGTGGAAATGTACCATCAATATTTTAAGGAATTATGGTCATCTTAATATAGAAACGTTCTAAGTCTCAAAGACCGCTAACCATTAACAATCGTAGCAAAGTTTCCCAACACTTCCGCCTGCCCCGTAGTGAACGCGGAGCGTTCTACTACGGGGTCTAGCCGCCCCATCCCCCTCAGGGCGCTGAGGGGGACCATCACACGAACAGCTCCCTAAAAGAGCTGTTTTGTGTTTAGCGTTAGCGATGAAAGGGGGTTTGCCAGTTTTTCGCAATTTTGCTCTACCCCTTCAGGGAAGGAAACTTTACATTATCCAAAGCTAAGATAAAATCTTTGATCTAATCTTATTATTGGTTAAGAAAAATTTGAGAGGATAAATCACCTTATCCAAATCAACTGAACTCATTGAAAACCATTTCCAACTGGATCCCTCCGAGTCAAGCTCGATAGCACCACCGAAATCGACGGTTCTATACAAATACCAATAGTGAATATCTGCACCGCCGGGACATGGATCATTCTCGACAATTCCCCTATAAACAAGTTGGCATGATTTCACATCCGGCCGTGGGCAGGCAGGTAGCCGCCCCATCATAAAACACGTCGAACAAACGACGCGTTTTGCGTTACCAGATATGAAAAAATCGCGTTCGCCAAATTTGGCGATTTTGCCCTACCCCTTCAGGGATAGAGAACTTTGTGCAAAGTGCTATACTTAGAGCCGTATGAAGCAGTATAAATACCTCGGCTTAGTAATAGCTCTGTATATCACAATGCAGTTGGTATCTGATATCACGGCTGGTAAAATTATTCAGCTGTTTGTTTTTCCAGTATCTGTCACCGTACTCTATTTTCCCATAACCTACATCATCTCGGATGTGCTTACGGAGGTGTACGGTTATGCAAAAGCTCGTAGTGTCGTATGGATGGTATTGTTCAGTTCCATTATCGCCGGTCTTGTATATCAGTTAGTTATTTCTCTGCCTCCGGCAGTAGGGTTTCCAAACAATGATGCATATACTACGGTGCTTGGATCTGTACCACGTATTCTTTTAGGCGGATGGATTGCAGTTTGGGTTGGCGGCATATTGAACGACTACGTTTTAGCGAAAATGAAGGTATGGACGAAAGGCAAATACCTTTGGACGCGAACCATCGGTTCCACGATTGTGGGTGAGTTTGCAAATACGGTCTTATTCTATACAATCGCTCTTTACTCTGTACTCCCAAACAATCTATTGATCAATTCAATCCTGGCTGGTTGGCTGATAAAGGTGGTTGTTGAAATTGTGTTCACCCCAGTAACATATGCAGTTGTTGGGAAGCTTAAGAAGCTCGAGAATGAGGATTTCTATGACAAAGATACCGACTTTAATCCCTTCGTGATAAAAACTTCTTAGAAAGTTTCCCAGCTGTTCCGTCCCCGCCCGCTAACGCCTGAGCGTAGCGATGGCGGGCAGGTAGTCGCCCCATCCCTCTCAGGGCGCTGAGGGGGACCATCACATGAACAGCTCCCTAGAAGAGCTGTTTTGTGTTTACCGTCCGTTATGATAAGCTTGGCCTATGAAAATCATCGCCTCTCCGATTCCGGCCGCAGAACTCAAGCGCATCGCGAAGGAGGGCTTTGGCGATATGGTGAAAGCCGTTGTTGATCTGGATAAAAAAATAATGGCAGTGGGCGGCGAGCTGCACGCGGACGAGGAGGCATTGCTTCTGGATAAAGGAAGCAAGCAGAATAGTTTGTGGAGGATCAATATCTACCCCGATCAACCAAGAGATTCTTGGATTGAGTATGACTCGATGATCAATATTCGGCCAAGCCAGAACAATCGATCACGAAATATTGAAAATGCACTCATACGCGAGTAAATAATCTCCATCGTCAACGATTTAATCCAACAATAGGTATGCAGCATCAGAATGCTGCGAGAGGAAGTTGGTTTAAACTCTCTCTTGCGGAACAGCTGGGTAATGTCGGGAGCGAATATGATCGCGCGTCCAAATGGCGCAAGCAAAATGATGCGCGGTTTCAAAACGCGTTCGACAGGTTTTTGGAATTGCTTGATCTGACCATAGCGGACGGGCGCCACTCGTTTAGTCGAAAACGTGAGTTGTTGCGTCTTCGCGAAACCGCGTGCTCTGAATTGACACAGACGACCGATACATCGGTAGATCTTTCGAATTATTTTCATCGATTCGCCTTGCTCGCCCGAAAAGCCGTCTAGCCGTCCCATGGCCCTACGCTCTTACGGCGCTTTAGAGCCAGAATACGGAGGTCAAGCCGTACAATCAGCTCGATGAGAGAATAGTAATAAGCCAAAAGAAAAAACACCCCGTGAGGGGTGTTTTTTGTCGAGTTAGACCCGGCTAACATTGACGGCGTTCGGGCCCTTGGCACCTTCAGCCGTTTCGAATGTCACTTTATCGCCTTCGTGAAGCTCGTTGAATTGCACTCCCTTAAGCTCGTTCGAGTGGAAAAAGAGATCTTTTTCCTGTCCCTCGCGAGCAATGAAGCCAAATCCGCGGTCGGTTAGGCGAGCGATTGTTCCTTGATTCATATTTCAAGATAACTGGTTTATAAGATATCAAAATCATACTACCGCATAATAAAACCCGACTATGTTTAAAATACAGCTTGATTTGACTTAAATATTTTAACACATACACTTAATAGTGTCAAGGAGCGTTATTTAGTATTCGGAAAAAGTAAGAAATTAAAAAAATCGGCCTCACCGAGCCGTCATGCTTCAGCATTGAGATGTGGCCGTCCCATCCCCCTCAGGCGCTGAGGGGGACCACCAAAAGAACAATTCCCTAAAAGAGCTGTTTTGCGTTATACCTTGAGTATGAAAAAACTGCTATCTTTATTCGCTCTAGGGCTGTGACCGCTGCTTTGAATATCTCAACCCGGATCAATTATTTTCGCGACGTCTCGCTACGCGAGCGGAACTGCCAATAGAATCCAAAAAGTTGTTACCGTGGACGTCGTCGCCGTGATTGGTTCCCTTACAAGTCAGTAGAGAAATGAGCGGCTTCAAGCTTTAACGATCATCGTCAAAAACAATCGTGCTCATGAAGCGCTCAAATACGACGGCTGGCAAATCTGGGTTATAGGCAAAAACATAAAACGTCGTGGGGCTTGTTACAGATAGACGTATATCGATTAACGAATGACGCTCGTTGCGCCACTGCGGTTGTGCTGTAAATGCGGCAACGCGGGGCTTCTTTATGATCTCATACCGTACTGCCGCATGATCCTTGAATGTTGTTTCTTCTCGTTTGAGAATATCCACCGTAGGCAAAGTAAGAAAAGTACTTGCCGTGAAAAATCTAATGAAAATTTGTGATTGCTCGCGTGCGGTAGAGCCGCCAGCCGACTGGTCGTAAATATTAATTGAACGAATCTCTGGTATGTATTCAACTTGATACTTGTTTGGAATGGAACCGGTGAAGCGAAACGCCTCATCATACGATCCAAAAACAACTCGAACCTCCTCTTGGATTTCCTGTTTTTCCGAAGGAAGAGAAGAGTCGGTATTGATCTCTACTCTTTGGCCACTATTTGAGCGATCCTGCTGAACTATGGGCTGCTGCCGGCATCCGGTGATGACAGCCGCCATGCAGACATAGAATAGTATCTTTACAACTTTTGGCATACTAGTATCTTCGCACAAAAAATATTATCCAAACGTAAAGGTAAAGGCCTGCAGACCGGGATCTGCTATTTCAATTTCCAGCGTATGTTCGCCGAGTGAAGGATCACCGATCAAGTGATAGAGCCGTTCTTCCGAAACCTCAAGAGTACCGGTGGCATTCACGTCTTTGCCGCGCTCTGCGCCGACCAATTTACCGTCGCGCCGGATCGTTAGGACTACCTGATGCTGCGAGCCCGCGACCAAAAAAACATTCTTTGCCTTGTAGCGAAAAATGATCTTGTTGCCGTGCGCGGCGGTTTGCGCGAACTCATCGGCGAGATCCCACGTGCCAACCAGATAAAGCCGATTCGTGTTAATTTGGGCAGGAGCCGTCAGTGTTTGCCGCCCGCTCGTACCCTGAGTACCGTTCGCAAAGCTGTCATTACGCGCAGAACCAAAATAGGTTTCCGGGCTTCCAACCGCATTCTGCTGCAGCGCGGGATCGATGCTCAATTCGCCGGTCGTATCCGGCATATCGGCGGTTTCACCCAGGATACGCGCCCGTTCTTTGAGCGCGGTTTGAATCCGACGTTCGGTTTCGTCGTAGCCGCCTTCGCCGACATGGTCATAGATAATCCTGCCGTGAATATCGATAAGGTATTTTCTCGGCCAGTAACGATTGCCGTATGCTTCCCAGGTAGCGTAGTCGTTGTCCTGCATGACGGGGAACTCCAGACCAAAATCCGCCAAGGCCTTACGAACATTGTCGGGATTTTTTTCAAACTCAAACTCGGGCGTGTGCACGCCGATGATCACCAATCCGTCGTCGCGGTATTTACTCCACCAATCCTTGAGATAGGGGAACGTGCGTATGCAATTGATGCAGGAGTAGGTCACAAAATCGAGCAGCACGACTTTTTTACCTTTCAGCTCGGAAAGTTTGAGCGGCGCCGAGTTGAACCATTCTCCACCGGCAATGAGTTCCGGAGCAAGAATGCCGCCGTTATCCTGCTCCTGCGCACCGCCCAGCTTGTCCAGCTGATCTTTTACTATCGGGGCATTCTCTAAAGTAGTTAATCCGCTACCGTAATTCGGGAACACGTCCAGGATATAACTTTGAAACACCCGGTCATAGTTGAAGTAAATGCCGATCGCAGTAATGATCATGAGCACGCCGAACGCTTTCTGAATTTTACTGGTATTCTGCATGAGGCCAGGCACACGCGCGATAAGCTGCCGACCGCCGTACATGATGGCAAGCATGGGGATGGCGGTGCCCAGGGCGTAGGCCAGCGTAAGAAAAATCGCCGATCCGGTCACGCGCCCGGTGAGTGCCAAAGAAATTACGGAAGCCAGGATGGGCCCCACGCACGGCGTCCAGATAAGCCCCAAGCTCAAGCCGATCAGCACGCCGCTGCGGAAACCGTCCCCGGTCGCTTGCGGTACGGAAGAGGCGAGTGAACCGATGCCGCGTTCAAACAGAAGCTGCATCTGCGGAATGATCAGTGATAAACCGAAAAGAAAAATTACGAATACCGAGACGGTGCGAAGACGATCCGGCGAAACGCCGAAGGCATTCACCAGAGCAGTGAGAGAAAGTGTAAAGAAAGTAAATCCGACAACAAACCCCGTGATAATACCCCACGGCCGTTTTTTGCCGCCGGCAACGGATCCGGAAAGCACTACCGGCAGAACCGGCAGGATACAGGGAGATAGAATCGTGACAACGCCTCCCAGGAAAGCGAATATCAGCAGAACGGCCATCTGTTGTGTATCAAATTATCTATGTGCATATTAGTATAACATAAAGGTACGGGGAATTTTCTCATACTAAATAAAAAAGAAGTGTTACGTTCTTGTTTCGCAGAAAAATGAAAAACGCCGTTGAAGTTATCTCGGGCGTCTGGGCGGGACCTCTGGTCCGTCGGCTAGCCGATGCTACCGTCCTTGTACCTGCCTTGGGGCAGATGATCCGGGTGATGACGAATTTCTCTTCAGTTCGTCCCTCATGCGCGCTTCGGCCGCAGGCGACTTGTGGCTGAGTTTGTCCATCCACACGACGATTACGATCCAGAAGGCGAAGTAGAGGGGGAGCAGGAACGGCCAGTACTGGTTGGGATCGACCGTGCCGGTCAAGATCTGCCGGATGTCGTAGTAGAGAAACCCTACTCCGAACACCGTCAGGACAATGACGGCGACAATGCAGAAAGGACTATATTTCTTCTGAAAGAGCATGTACCCTCCTTATTTTGGGAAGAAAGTAATATATCATTTTACTATTGTTTTGTCAATTATCGAAGGTACTTTCATCATTAGGAGCTCACGGCTTGAGCGCCAATGAGATTTCTGCTATCATTCTATGTAATGCCAAGAGGCATACAAAGAATATCAAGTGTTTCACGAAGGGAATCCGTCCCCGGTCAGGGGACGTTTTTTTATCGTCCTTCGCTAAAGCTTCGGACGACAAGTCCGCTTCCGACAAAAGATGCGCAGAGTGGATCTTTTGGCGGATCTTATAACTCAACTTTCTATAACAGAATTCGCTGACATGAATAGAAAAAAACGAAAAATCACCATAAGGCGCATAACCCGCCGAAGTCCTGCATTGCGGGACGAAGGCGGGTACCCCTGTTCCATCAATAGTCCTCCCTTGTGGGAGGATTTTTTAAAGCTTATTAAGAACAATAACCACTATGCAGCAAAAAGTTTCAACCGCGCTTCTTGAAGCGCAGGTATTTCAGGCCGGGCGGAAGTATCTTACCGAACACGGATTCATCGAATTGTTTCCGCCGCGTTTGGTGCGCGCCTCCGGTGCGTGCGAGAACGTCAACACGCTCTTTGAGGTCAGTTCAAATAAGGATTTCCGCTGGTTCGGAGCGGACGATCGCAAGCATCAGGCCTATCTTGCGCAGACCGGGCAACTCTATCTTGAAGCATTTGTTCCGTATCTTGAGAAAACGTTTTGCGTAGGCCCCAGTTTCCGCGCGGAAGCCGGCAGCGACAACAGACATCTGACCGAATTTGCGATGATGGAGATCGAGTTCAAGGGTACCTTTGACGATCTGCTTTCGTACATCGAGGGATTCGTCTACGCGATCGCGCAGGATCTGCTCGATCTGGACCGGCGGCAGCAGAACGCCATGGGGTTAACTCCCGATCACGACATGCGGCTGTCTCAGGTAAGATCGGTGTTTCCGAAGCTCACGTATGATGAAGCCGTTGAACGACTCGGTCTTTCCTGGGGAGACGATATCGACAGTCGCAAAGAACAGGAGCTGGTTGAGCAGTTTGACAATCATCCGTTGTTCATCACGCGGTATCCGGATCCGATGTACGATCACGGTAAAGAAATCGAGGTTGAAAAATTCTTCAACATGCTTCCGGATCCGGAACATCCCGGACGGGTCCTTTCAGCGGATCTTATTCTTCCGGTCGCAGGGGAAGCGGTCGGCTCCGCGGCGCGCGTCCACGATCCGAAAATACTGACACACCGCCTTGAGAACTCGCGGATGTTCAAACGCCTCCTGGGCTTAGGAGGCAGCATGGATGATTTTTCCTGGTATATTGAACGGATCAAAGAAAAGACGGTGCCGCATGCCGGCTGCGGTTTCGGAATGTCGAGAATCCTGCGCTGGATTACGGGAACCGACGATATCAAGAAAGCGGTCACGTTCCCGTCGAACCAGCATCAGATTATCTGAGACCGGATTCATGCCTGAATCGGTCCAGAAAGTATCGTCATGGTTCGATTTTAAAAGGATTGGCTCTTCTTGAAGAATGCAAGTATCGTACAGAGCTCATGTTGTCAGCCCGCGCCATGATGCTATACTTACAACGGTTTACTATTAAACACCCAACGGTATGCCAGACAAAAAAACGCACGTCGCGACGATAACTCCCGGGATGCATTACACGCTTTTCATTGCTCTCGTTTTATCCCTCATCACGACGTTTTTTCTCGGATTGCTTCTGGAGGAAGCTCTTTTTGGCGCCGGTCTGAATTATTTTGCATACGTGCGTGAGCAGGGGAACGTGCGGGGTGTTTATGCCGCACCGCAAACCACCACTTCGATTCTCGGCTTCACGAACCAATTGAAGGGAATACGAAGAACCGCCGGCGGAACGTATTATGACTTCACGGTCGCGGCAACGAACAATGGGAAGCAGTCGGTTAAAAAATTGGTATTTGCCTATCAATACGACCCGAATATTTTCGAGTACATAGTACCTCCGGTTTCGATGACCACTGGAGAGACGAAGACGTCAAACGGTATCCGAAATGCACTTATTCCAACGGCCCATGCGCAAGTATCGATCGATTTTCCGCCCTTCCCGTCGGGATTCCAGTATACGTGCACTCTTGATACGTCAAGTGATCCGCAGCTATGCGACTTAAGTTCTGGCGGCCTTTTGAAGCGCGGCGATACATGGCAGACGGATCTGACGTTTAAACTCAAATCCCCCTATGCCGAGAAACCCTCGTTCCTGAAACGTATCTTCGCGTGGCTTTTTGGGCTTACCGCAAAGGCCCAGGTGTCAATTGATTTCCCGACCTTTTTTCTCACGACCACAACAGCGACCGTTGTAGAAGCTACGACTGCCAACAATCAACCGCTCGAAGGAACGTACTCCGCGTCGACTTCCGTCACGGTGTCATTATAAGGCGACGCTCGTAATACAATAAGCCCGCCGTTCTCCCCTTGCCAGTGTTATGGTGAGGGGTTACTTGGCGGGCTTTTTGGAAGCCGGACGTTCGGGCGCTACAGGCCCTTGAGAACGGTCATCATGCGAAGCGGTCTTCCGTCGTTTTTCGCGACGATGAACGTGAGATCGAGCCGCGGATCGTAGAAGCGAAGCTGCTTCCACGGATAACGCTGTCGCGATGGGCGAGCGACTCCTGTCACGGTTGCGGCACGTTCGAAGGACGTGGAGAAAAGCCATGCGAGGAAGTTTTGGGTCGGCATGAACGGTCCGCCGACCGATTGTTCGTCGCGTGGGCAGTATTCGTGGAATCTCTCCCAGGCATGGTCGCGCACGAGTACCGTGCCGACCGTCTCGTGCTGTACATAAAATCCTTTCGGAAACGGCGGCATCTTCCCGTTGTTGCGGCTCATGATCTCCTCCGGTTATTGGATCGCGCATGTGTGAGAGTGTGCGTGCCACGTCTATGAAAGGGCCAAACAACGTATACTATACTTGTCATCATGTTTTGACAAGGGGAGCGACGATGTTGCGGATGTAGTATACTAATGGATACGTTTATGCACCCGCTCGCACTTCCTGTTTTTTTCGCAGGACTTTTGACTTTCCTTGCTCCGTGTACCCTGCCGCTGCTTCCGGCCTATCTTGGCTTTATCAGCGGAAGCACGACGGGCGTTTTGAATCGTGAGAACAGGATGGTATTGCGCAACTCCATTATGCTGAACGGGGTGCTCTATGTCGTTGGTTTTTCCGTCGTGTTTATTTTACTCGGCATGGCGGTCGGTTTAGGAGGAGCGTTCTTGATTGCCTATCGCCCATACCTCAGTCGTATCGGAGGACTGTTCGTAATACTCTTCGGTCTATTCATGCTCGGCGTGCTTCGCATGCGGGCACTCAATATCGAGCATCGCATCGGAGCACTCGTGCACCTGACGCCGGGCAAACCGGTGAGCGCCCTGTTGTTCGGTGCAACGTTTTCACTCGGCTGGACGCCGTGTTTGGGCCCTATCTTAGGATCGGTATTGACGGTCGCTTCAGCGACGGCAACGGTCGGACAGGGTGCGCTGTTACTGACCATTTATTCGCTGGGGCTCGCGGTACCGTTTCTTGCTATCGCGTTTTCAGCCGGATCGGCGGTCACGTACTTTAAAAAAATAACGCCGTTCCTGGGCGTCATTGAGAAAATCGGAGGAGCGGCGCTGGTGGTTTTGGGTTTTCTTATGCTGACGAACACGTACGGGCGATACGTCGGTTTTTTCTACCAATGGTTCAACATTCTGAACTATCAGGAGTTGCTCAAGTATTTTTAATGCAGGGCCGCGAGCTCCTGTATCGTGGTGAGCGGCATCATCGCGCATTGCTCGCGCGCTTGTGAGACGGGGATTTTCAGCAATTTCTCAATGTCTTTTTTTGTAAGTTTTTTAAGAGCTGCGTGCGTTTTCCCCAGCGCATGGTCGCTCAAAAGCGAAGCACTGGCGACACTGACGGCGCAACCTGAACCGGTAAAGGCGATCTCCGCGATCTTCCCTTTGACGATGCGGGCTTCGAACTGCACCTGATCGCCGCAGCTGATATTTTCGTGGCCTGCCCGGTGCGTCGGTTTCTTCAGTTTTCCGAAATTGTGCGGGCTTCGGTAATGATCGAGGATATGATGGCGGTAGACATCTTCCGGCATAGTCAAGCAAACATTCGTTGTGCGTTTTTAATCGCCTTGACGGCTACGTCAATATCTTCGCGCGTATTGTAACAGCCGAGAGTAATGCGCGCGGTTGCTGAAACGCCCAGGTGGCGATGGAGCGGCATGGCGCAATGATTGCCGGCTCGAATCGCGACTCCGGCTCGATTAAGGATTTCCGCAATGTCATGCGGATGGAGCCCCTTTATGGCAAAAGCCAGCACGCCGTGCGTCTTTGGCGGCCCGTACATGGTGAGGCCGGGAATTTTGGAAATCTCGGTATACGCGTAGCGGGAAACGGCGAGCTCGTTCTTTTTGATCGCGGCAATTCCTTTTTTGAGGATATAGCGTGCGGCCGCTCCCAAACCGATCATGCCCGCGATGTGCGGGGTTCCGCCCTCGAATCCGTGTGGCGGTTTCAGGTAGGTTACCGACGTCTGCGTCACTTCCAGTATTGCACCGCCACCGGACATGAACGGTCCCATGCTGTCGGCAAGATCATTTTTTATGTAGAGCGCACCGATGCCGGTGGGCCCGTACATTTTATGCCCTGAAAACGCCAGAAAATCGATGCCCCAGTCGGCAACGGTAATGGTTTCTCGTGCAATGCTCTGAGCGGCATCGATGAGAACCCGTGCGCCGACGCGTTTGGCGATGCGTACGATGCGCGGAACGTCGTTTGCGACGCCGATCACGTTCGAGATATGGACGAGCGAGATCAGTTTGGTTTTTTTGGAAACCATCTTTTCGAGCGCCGCGTAATCGAGCTCGAAGTTCTTGAGGAGCGGTACGAATGAAAGCTTGACCCGTTTTCTCTTTTTGAGTTCCAGCCACGGTACCAGATTCCCGTGATGCTCCGATATCGAAAGAATAATCTCGTCTCCGGGTGCCATTCTCCGCTCGGCCCATGCATAGGCCACGTGATTGATGCTCATCGTGGTACCGGATGTGAAGACCACGACGCCGGCTTCCTTGGCACCGATGAGTTTTGCAACGCTCTCGCGAGCTTCTTCAACCGCGTCGGTGGCTTTCTGACTGAGTGTATGGATTCCGCGATGGATATTTGCGTTGTAGGTGGTGTAAAAATCAAAAATGGCGTCAAGCACCATCTGCGGTTTTTGCGAGGTCGCCGCACTGTCGAGGTATACGAGCGGCTTGCCGTTCATTCTTGTTTTGAATATCGGAAAATCCTTGCGGTAGGGGTTCGCCCCGTTAGAAGTCGACGCGCGACTATTATTTTTCTTTTGAGTTGCCATTCAAATAATTTTTATACGCGGCTACTGAGAAGAAGCAAGCAGACACTTCTAACGGGGTTCATACGAACATTCGGTCGATTTTTCGCGAAATTGCCGCTTTCAGCTTAGCATGGAATCCGCCAAGCGGTAAGGGAGCAAGCTGCGACGCCAGAAACCCTTGAACGAGCAAACGCAACGCAGTGCCGGGTGCGAGACCCCGCGTTTGCAGATAAAAGAGTTCATCTTGCGACGGGCGGCCGACGGTTGCTGCGTGGCTCGCTTTGACGTCATGCGTTTCGATTTCCAGGTGCGGTTTTGTGTC
>MHKK01000030.1:10472-14978 GCA_001818365.1 Candidatus Komeilibacteria bacterium RIFCSPHIGHO2_01_FULL_52_14 | reverse complement strand
CGCCATGACCGCTTTGATGGAAATGAACGATTGCGCGTCCGCCTCCGCATGGGTAACGGTCAGCTTTATGTTCTCCTGCTGCGAGCCGGATCCCAGGACAATGCCGTATACTTTCAGCGCACTGCCGCGTAAAAGGCGGATCGTAATGGTGCGGTCGAGTCCTGCGCCGTTTCCGACGAAGAACGCATAGGTCAAATGCCCGCCGACAGGTACGGTCAGATGGCGCTTTTTTGGCGCCCGGAATCCGTCCAAAACGAATCGCTTCCGCATATTACCCGACGCTTCCTTCCATCTCCAATTCGATGAGGCGGTTCATTTCAACCGCATATTCCATCGGGAGCTCCTTGACGAGCGGTTCGATGAATCCGTTCACCAGGAGTACCTCCGCTTGCTCGCGTGAAAGACCGCGTGATTGCAAGTAGAAAAGCTGATCCTCACCGATGCGCGATACGGTCGCTTCGTGCTCGATGTTTGCGTCGTTCGTCATGATTTTCATCGTTGGATAGGTGTCAGACCGGGATTTTTTGTCCAGAATGAGCGCGTCGCAGCGCACGCTCACACGGCTGTTCAGGGCTTTGGGGCCGACATACACGAGCCCGCGATAGCTGGTCCTGCCGCCGTATGCCGAAATGGACTTGGAGATGATCCGCGAACTCGTGTTCGGGGCGACGTGGGTTACTTTTGCCCCGGCATCCTGGTGCTGGCGGGCGCCTGCGAATGCCATGGACAGGATATCGGCGCGCGCGCCTTCACCGAGCAGAAACACGGCGGGGTATTTCATGGTGACCTTCGCACCGAAGTTAAAATCAACCCATTCGACGATCGCATTCTCGTGCGCATGGGCGCGTTTCGTTACGAGATTATAGACGTTCTTCGACCAGTTCTGCACGGTCGTATATCTGACTCGGCTGTTTTTGAGCGCGACGATTTCAACGACTGCGCCGTGCAGAGAACTCGCAACGTACACCGGTGCGCTGCAACCCTCGACGTAGTGGACAAAACTCCCCTCGTCGGCAATGATCAGGGTCCGCTCGAACTGACCCATGTTTTTTGCATTGATGCGGAAGTACGCTTGCAAGGGCAGGTCGACCCGCACGCCCTTCGGCACATAGATGAAGCTCCCTCCCGACCACATCGCGGTATTCAGCGCAGCGAATTTGTTGTCGTTCGCGGAAATGACGGTGCCGAAGTATTTTTTTACGAGCGACGGGTATTTTTTGCACGCCGTTTCAACATCGGTAAAGATGACGCCGGTCTCTTTGATCTTGTCGGCGATGTGATGGTAGACGTTTTCGGAATCGTACTGCGCGCCCACTCCGGCTAAAAATTCCCGTTCGTACTGCGGGATCCGGAGCCGGTTAAACGTTTGCTTAATGGTTGATGGCAGCTGTTTCCAGCTCATCATCGTCCTCTCGACCGGCCGTATATAGTAGTAGATGTCATCGAAGTCGATCTCCGAAAGATCCGCGCCCCACGCAGGTACCGGCCGCCCGAGAAAGAAATCCAGTCCCTGATGCCTTCGTTCGCGAACCCACGCCGGTTCCTTTTTTTGTCCCGAGATGATATCCACGACATCATGCGTTGCGCCTTTCGGGCTCCTAAAAAGAGCCCGTTCGGGATCGGCGAAGCCGTAGCGGTAGTTTTGTGAAAATTTTTTCTTAAGGCGTGCTTGGGAAGACATAGGGTATCACTTTTTTTGTTTTGCAAGCAGCGATTCATATCCGAACCGCTCTATTTTTTTCGCAAGATCGGCGGTGCCCGACCGGGCGAGCGTTCCGTGATGCATGATATGAACGCGATCCGGTTTCAGGTACTTGAGGATCCGTGAATAGTGTGTGATCAGGAGAACGGCCGTGCCCGAGCGGTGCAATTCGCCGATAGCGCCTGCGATTTTTTTGAGTGCATCCACATCGAGCCCGGAGTCAGGTTCGTCGAGGATCGCAAGTTTGGGGCGCGCCGCAAAAAGCTGAACGATCTCCGCTTTTTTCTTTTCACCGCCGGAGAATTGATCGTTCAAGCTGCGATAGAGCATTTCATCGGGCAACGCCAGTTTGCGCAGCAGGCCGACCGTTTGCGTCCGGACCTCCTTGAGTTGCTCCTGTTGCTCGCGGGCAAGCGCGGAGGCAAGCGTGAGATGCTGTTCATTTTTTTTTCTTTCCCGCGCGTGACGCGCGCGCGCCATCTCCGGAAGCAGTATATAGAGGGAGATACCAGGCACCGCAAGTGGGTACTGGAATGCGAGAAAAAGGCCCAGGCGCGCGCGTTTTTCCGGAGAAAGCCGGATAAGATCCTTACCGTCAAATCGAATTTTTTTCGCCGTAACCGAATAGGAGGGTTTTCCCGCAAGGGCGTAGGCAAGCGTGCTCTTGCCGGAGCCGTTCGGTCCCATAAGTACGTGAAGTTCACCGTCGCCTATGGAGAGCGTGAGACGGTCGATGATCTTTGTTCCGTCGACCGTGACCGAAAGGTTTTCCAATACCAGAAGTTTTTTCATAGCAGATCGGCAAGGGTTATGTCCGAAAGCATTTTTTGGAAGCGTTGATTGAAGTGCATCCACCAGGGTGACATGCTGCATCGATTTTTCCGACGGCATACCTCCTTATCCTCCAGCAGGCAACGGTTGAGTTTCACGTGAGGCGCCAGGGCCTCGCTTACTTCTTTCAACGTGATGTGTTTGGGGCTTCGTGCGAGCTCGTAGCCACCATGAGCGCCTTCCTGACTGCGCAGAAAGCCGGCAGCCCGCAACGGAACGACGATTTGCCCGACGTAGGCAAACGGCAACCCGTGTTTGCGTGCAATGGAGCGGAGCGGCCGGGGTCCTTTGCGATATGACAGGGCGAGCTCGCGGAGCACAATAAGGCCGTAGTCCAGTTTGGTCGAGATAGCGAACATAACTCTGACTCTATAAGTATGAGTTTACCGCGTGCTACGATATTGTCAATGAATCTTTGTTGTTTTCTTGCAGTGTCGGCGGCGCATGCTACACTATAAAGAGCGAAAGAGATGGCTCTATCCGTCAAAACACAGAAGTTTTTGAAGCGCCTACTGATCATGCTTTTAGTGGCATTCAGTTTGGTTTCGGTCGTTTTCAGCGTGAAGGTACTTTTTTCGGATCTGAATCCGAAACGTGAGGCGACGCAAGCGCAAGCGAGCGGCATCTTTACCGCTTTTATCTATCAGTATATCAACGAAGTGCACCCGGTTAAGTTGCCGCCCGGAAGATCCTGGGTCATACAGAGCATTGAGTTTCCGAACGCCCACTCGGCGATCGTGGAAACGAGCGATAAACAAACGCGCTCGCGGCTCGAATTTATTTTTGCCATCGAAGATCCGAACATCCGGATACTGAAGATCACCGATCTTACGAATCGTGACATAGAAGACGCCCGCCTTGCACTGACGCGCTACTATGATTTTTTGAGGAACGCCGATTACGAGAACGCGGCTCTCTACTACGGAGGCCCCATAGCGCCGTTGGTGCGCTACGGGGGAGATCAGGCACCGCTGCCGAAATTGCTCCAGGGTTATTGTGAATCGAACACCCCAGGCAAGCGCTGTTTGTCATTCACCATCTCGGAGGGAACGCGCGGCGAAGCTCCGGATACCTATACATTTACCGTGAACTATTATCAGGCGGATAATACCAGGTTTGCCTTGCCGGACGGAATATCCGATTTTACCGCGCACGTTGAACAGCGCGCCGGAAATATCTTTGTTGTCGATACCCTGCCGTTTGATTAGCGTCGGAACCTGCGGTATTGACACCGCAGCGGTCTTCAGGTATGGTACGAGCACCATTTTTAACTCAGAATCGTGCTCTTGGCATACGAGTGATCTCCGTATGCTCGGATCACGGGTCCCGGCGACGGGAAGAAAGGAACTATGCTGACAAAGCAGAAGAAAGAACGGATCATAGAAAAATTCCGGACGCATAAGAGCGATACCGGATCGGCCGAGGTGCAGATTGCCATACTCACGGCCGAAATCAAAGAGCTCTCGAAGCATTTGAAGGATCATCGCAAGGATTTTTCATCCCGGCGGGGTTTGTTGCGTAAAGTGTCGCAGCGGCGTCGTTTGCTGCGGTATTTGCATAAGGAGAATGAAAAGAGCTTCACGAAGCTGATTAAAATTTTGAAACTCAAAATGCCGCGCGTTGACCAGGCGCCGGGAGCCATTATTATTGAGGAAGTGCTTGCTGCGGAAACCGCCGATACTCCTGCTGTAGCGGAAGAGGCCGTGAAGACAGAGAAGCCAGAGAAGCCAGAGAAGACAGAGTAATATATGCCCTATAATACCCCGCACCAGTTCCTCGTAACACTCGGGACGGTACGGGGCCCAGGCAACCCCGCTTACATAGGTTATGCATAACTATGAATCAATACGCCATAATCATTAATCCCAGCCCTAAGTGGCAAAGCCCAGTAGTGAGCTTTGCTCTACTACTGGGTTGATATACCGGGTATGCTTATTAAACACAAGGAACAGCGGGTCGGCATCTTTGTCGAC
>MHKK01000030.1:2802-10461 GCA_001818365.1 Candidatus Komeilibacteria bacterium RIFCSPHIGHO2_01_FULL_52_14 | reverse complement strand
ACAGCGGGTCGGCATCTTTGTCGACGTGCAGAATTTATACTATTCTGCAAAAAATCTGTATCAGGCGAAAGTCAACTTCGGCACGCTTTTGACGCATGCCGTCGCGGGCCGCAAGCTGATTCGCGCGGTAGCGTATGTGATTCGCGGGCCACAATCCGTCGATGACAATTTTTTTAAGGCCCTGGAACACCAGGGGTTCGAGATTAAGGCAAAAGATCTGCAAGTTTTTGCCGGCGGAACGAAAAAAGGCGATTGGGATGTGGGTTTGGTCATCGATGCCATTAAAATGTCCCGCAGTTTGGATGTCATTATTCTTATGTCCGGCGACGGAGATTATATCCCGGCGGTCGAGTATCTTCAGTACAACGGTGTTCAGGTCGAGGTGGCGTCGTTCGGAGAAACGACATCCAGCAAATTGAAGGAAGCGGCCGATGATTTTATAGACATTTCAAAAAATACGAAAAAGTTTTTAATTAAGGATTAAACAATAACGCTGCAACCGGTTGTGGCGTGGTAGAGCGTACCGACAACGTCATTCGTGGCGTTTTCAGAACACTGTATCACGCATTCTCACCATCGCAGCGAGGAAAGGAAAAACACATGACGAAACCTCGAGTGTTTGAGAAAGAGTTTGCAGATCGCAAACTCACTGTTGAAATTGGCAAGCTTGCCGGTCAGGCGCACGGCTCCTGTACGGTCCGGTACGGCGACACGGTCGTTCTCGCGACGGCAGTTATTGCCCCAAAAGAACGGGACGGCGTCGATTATTTCCCGCTGACGGTGGATTATGAGGAGCGTTTATACGCCGCAGGTAAGATCAAGGGCTCCCGCTTTATCAAGCGGGAGGGCAGGGCGACCGATGAAGCGGTATTGACCGCGCGGCTTATTGACCGGTGCGTCAGGCCGTTGTTTAAAGGAATGACGTACAAGGATTTACAGGTCATTGTGACGGTGCTTTCCGTTGACGGTGAAAACGATCCCGATGTGCCGGCTATGATTGCCGCGTCCATTGCTCTCGGCATCTCACCGATTCCCTGGGGAGGACCGATCGCCGGCGTCAGGATCGGATTGGTTGAAGGCGCGCTCAGAGTAAACCCTTCCTATGCCGAGCGCGAAAAAGCGATCCTTGATCTTTTTGTCGCAGGAACCACGGATGAGGTTGTGATGATCGAAGCCGGCGGAATACAGGTTGCCGAGAAAGATTTTTATGCGGCCGTTGAGTTTGGACAAAAGCAAAACGCGGACCTTATGTCGTTTTTGAATGATATCGTTCGCGAAGTCGGGGTCCCCAAACGCACCGAAGCGGAACGCACGGACGAAGAGAAGACGATGGACGAACTGGTGCAACGCAAGCTGAAAGAATTTCTCTCGGGCAAAAAATTATCCGCTGTCTATACCAAAGACAAAATCCGCACAAAGGAGAACGTCGCTGCAATGAAAGACGAGCTTGATGCGATCTTGAAAGCGGATAACGAAGTCTCCAAGGACGCTCGCGCCAAAGCGACCGCGGCTCTCGATACTGCTATCGAGGAAGCCGCGCGCGATCTGGTTCTGAAGACGAACCGCCGCGTCGACGGACGCGAGTTGGACGAGCTGCGGGAACTTTCCGCGGAAGTTTCGGTGCTGCCCCGTACGCACGGCTCCGGATTGTTTCAGCGCGGCGAAACACAGGTTCTCTCAATCGTGACGCTCGGTTCTCCGGGCGATGAGCAAACGCTCGATACTATGGAGGAGTCCGGTACCAAACGGTTCATGCATCACTATAATTTCCCGCCATTTTCCGTCGGCGAAGTGAAACCGATGCGCGGCCCTTCACGCCGGGACATCGGTCACGGAGCGCTGGCCGAGAAGGCGCTCGTGCCGTTGATCCCTGCAAAGGAAAATTTTCCGTACACGATCCGAGTTGTTTCGGAAGTGCTGTCATCGAACGGCTCCTCATCACAGGCCTCGATATGCGGATCATCGCTTGCGCTGATGGACGCCGGAGTTCCCGTTGCCGGTCCCTGCGCGGGCATCGCCATGGGTCTTATCATGGATCCGTCGGATAAGAAGAATTACCGGATTTTAAGCGATATTCAGGGCGTCGAGGATCATGCCGGAGACATGGATTTTAAGGTCGCCGGAACCGAAAAGGGCATTACCGCAGCGCAGCTCGACATCAAGTTGGGCGGGATTTCGCTAGAAATAGTTGAAAAAACCGTGACACAGGCACGTGAAGCCCGTCTCAAAGTGCTTGCAACCATGGCAAAAGCCATTGCGGAACCGCGCGCATCGCTCTCGGAATATGCACCGCGCATAATCTCGTTGAATATTCCGGTTGATAAGATTCGCGAAGTCATCGGTTCCGGGGGCAAGATTATCAATGAAATTATCGAAAGCTGCGGCGTAGAGGCGATTGATATCGATGACGACGGATTCGTGGTCATCACGTCCCATAGCGCCGAAGGCGCCGAGAAAGCGAAGGCATGGGTTGAATCGATCGCAAAAGATGTCGAGCTCGGCGCGGTGTATGATGGAGTGGTCACGCAGATCGTGACCGACCGCAACAGCGGTGAGGAGATTGGAGCCATCGTTGAGCTTGGCAAGGGCAAGGACGGAATGGTTCACATCTCGCAGCTGCGGTATGAGCGCATCGGCAAAGTATCGGATGTCGTGAAAGTCGGAGAGACGATTAAGGTGAAAGTTATTGACGTCGATACGGTGCGTGGTCGTATCAGCTTATCGGCAAAAGCATTATTGACTCCGCCTGCAAATTATCAGGGTTACGAAGACCGGCCGCGCAATACTAGTCACGGAGCGAACGGTCGGCCGGGATTTAACCGCCCACCCCGTGACCGCCGCGATCGCGGTACACGGTTCTAGTTCGTACCATGGCATTTGGAAAACGAGAACGTACCGTAACGGTGCTGGTATTTCTCGGTGCCGTTGCCGGCATCATGTGGGTACTGGTATCCGATCGTCAGCACCGGTCTCGTGTTATCACTTCGTTTCTGCCGGAGACAACTTCGTTTGCGCTCCTCGTATCGCATCGGGCTGTCTTCAATTGGGATCACCCGGTGCTTCGTGAGAACCAATTGCTTGACGTGGAACGGAATCGTATCCGCGATCAGTGGCGGCAGCTCGAGCAGAAGCTCGGCGTATCGATTACTCGTGCGTTGCCGTTCGTGTTTCGGAGCGGAGACGCTTTTGCGTCGGGGCTTGTTGTGGAGACGGCAGCGCCTTTATCCGCAACGCAGAAGAGGATGGTAGCGGGCTTACCCGTTGCCGAGGCTTCATGGCATGATCCGAACGAACTCGTCGCGCAGACGTACGAAAATAAATACATCGTTTTTTTACCGAGGGATGCCGATCGGGGGATAGCAAAGCAGCCGATATCTTTGCCCGCTTCGGATGTAGCATGCTACGGACATGGCGTTGGTGCGTTGACTCCGTTCGGGATCAGCCCGGAAGCGGTGCGTGTATCCGGCCTGCAGATCGCCGAGAATCCCGAACCCTGGCGCTGTTCCGTCGAGCAGGACCGGGGTCTTCTCCGTATCAGCTTCATACAGGACGCGGCAGAAGACCGGAGTGCCATTTCCGGCTTACGGATACCGGAAAACCTGCAGTTTATGGTCGCCGATCGTTCTCTGTCGTCCTATGAGAACAATTCGGCATTTCAGTGGTATATGCAGGCGCTGCTTCAGAAGATTTCTCTCGCTAATTTTATTTCCGTAACGGATCTTGAACCGTATCTTGCCCGCTTAACCGTTTTGGCTTCTACCGATGACGGCTGGTTCATGGCAAGTACCAGCACGGAAGCCATACGTGCGGTCGCTGAGAAATTGTCCGGATGGTTTCAGCCTCGCATTACGGAGCGTCGTTTACCGGACCGTACAATATTGCGCGAATACGAAGCAACGGCTCTCGAACCCCACGATGAAATTATCGGCGGCGTTCCGGTTCGCGTGTGGTCGTCTTCGACAAGCACGGAACCGGTCGTGCAAGGTCATGCGCTCTATTCGAGGTCCGAAGGCGGGCTGACTTATCTCACCAATGCATTTTCCTGGTTACAAGGACAGTATGATGACACGTGGTTTGAAATCACCCGGTACCCCGCGTTTGTCCAGTGCGCCGGCGCGCCCCCCAACAGTCCGCTGTATGCAGCAGGCATTGCAGCCCCGTTTCAGAATACCGAATTTAGTCATCGCGGGTACGCTGGTTTTGAGACCAGTGCTCAAAAAGCCGCGATATCCACGTTTTGCTTTTGGTAAGCCGCCTGTGGAATAGCTGTTGACAAACGGAGGATGCAGCTCCGACGAGAGTCGGAGGTTTTTATTTTATGGAAATTACTTTTTACTAGGATTAGCGCAAAAATATTATTGACCTAATGTCAAATTTATGATATACTTCTCTATGTACGGGTTATCAAGCCCGCGTTCGAGAAAAATTACCCTAAACAACAGCTTTGGAGTAATTTTTTTCTTTTGCACTACCCGTTAAGGGGTGACCTGACTATCCCGACAATTCTTGAAAAACAAAAATAAAATTGTTAAAAAGGTGGATCCTCGTATAAAAGCGGAGATACTACCGATAAGGGTGGTGGAGAAGAGTACATTAGCTATCTGAGTCAGGGCGATAGCAACAACAGTGCCTTTACAAATTAAAATGTTGACTTCTGATATTTTCCGGTTGGGGAACTTACGCGCATCATTGTCATGGTGCTCATGAGCTCCCCAGCCCCTATGTCGGAAACAACTAACTTGTAACGGCATAGGGGCGCACGCAGCCACAAAATATATAACGTTTGGGCTTTAGCATGCGCCTCTTGTTTTTTTTGCCGACAATTATGTTCGCGCGGATGCAATCCGCGTTTGAAAATTGTTGCGATCCGTCGCCTGCCTTTGCCTGTCGGCAGACAGGTGCCGATAGGCAGGCAGCTTCAGCGCAGGCGGGTAGTTCCGGAGATGCGTTGCCACGGCAAATGAAAAAATTTAAAGATGATGCCACTCTGGACGCGATTCGGGTTTTCGTGTAGGATATGGCGTATACTAAATTCTGTATAAACGGGATATATGGCAATGAAGGTTGATGCAGCTTTTTTAGCGGAACAGAAACGGCTTCTGGAAGAACGCAAAAGTCAGCTTTTGCGCGAGCTTAAAATGGATGGTGTCCAGCAGCTGCACGGAGATAACGAATATGATGCGAAATTTCCGGACTTCGGCGAGAAAGAGGACGAGAATGCGGCGGAAGTAGCGGCCTATGAAGGAAATTTGAGCATGGAGAAAAATTTGGAAGTATCACTTTTTAACGTCAATAAGGCATTGAAGAAAATCGAAGAGGGAAATTACGGGATCTGCGAAAAATGCGGTACTATGATCAGCCCGGAGCGCCTGCGCGCTTTTCCGTCGGCAACTGCATGCATGGACTGCAAGAAAAAATTCATGTAGGCCGGGCCCAGGTCCTCGCCGTAGTGTCCGCGTTTGTTCTCGATCGAACGATCAAGCACGATCTGTGGTTCGCCGCGGAGAGCGGGCCCGCATGGCCGATTAATCCCGAGCTGAATCGAAACATTGCATTTTCGATACCGGTGCCGAGTGCACTGCATGTTTTTTTTATTCCGCTGCTTGTCGGTATCACCCTTGCACTGGGTGTGACGGCATACCGATCCTATCGCCGGAACGCACAGACCTTTTTTTGGTGGGGACTGCTCACCGCAGGAGCTCTCTCGAATGTACTGGACCGTATTCTTTTGGGCGGCGTCTTCGATTATATCGATCTCGGTTTTTTTCCGGTGTTCAATGTAAGCGATGCCTATATCGTCGCATCGCTCGTCGCGTTCACGCTTCTTGATTCGCGCCGGCGCCGGATGCGGCCCGAATAGCATGTAAACAAAAACAGGCGCCCGCACGGCACCTGCTTTTGTGTTACAAAAAAGAACTGTGGGGATACACAAAGCAACTATAGCTCCCGGGTATGTGTTCATAGAAAGAAGACGCGGCCCATACGAAAATCTTACTCGCTCCATACAAACACCAGGATTAAATAAATCGCTCCTTGCTTCACCCCCCCACCTGCGCGCAGGTGGGGGGTTGACCCCTCACCAGTGCCCTGGTGGGGGGTTGACATCAGTTTGTCCCCGTCATACGATATCGACAGAAAAGCGATGATACGCCCAGAGGAGCTGGGATCGCTTTTCACGAGAAGCGATTTTTTATTTATGGGAACGGCACAAGTTTTATCGGTGGTGCACCGGGGCATTGCGAGTTATTGCATGCAGGTCGAGGCACACATTGCGAGGCACTTGCCGAGTTTTGTGCTGGTCGGACTTCCCGATACTGCCGTACAGGAAGCGCGGGAAAGAATCCGCTCAGCGTTAGAAAACAGCGGATTTCAGTTTCCGCGCACGAAAGTGACGGTCAATCTGGCTCCGGCCCACATAAAAAAAGAAGGCAGCGGGTACGATCTCGCGATCGCTGTTGCGATTCTGAAAGCTCAGGGCCTGGTGAAATGCTCTCCCGAGGACGAACAGGCCGTATTTTGCGGAGAATTAGCACTAAACGGGTCGGTTCGCCCGATCCGCGGGTCGCTTTTAACGGCCTCGGCCTTACCGGCGTTGGGCATCAGGCGTTTATACGTTCCTGCCGCGAACGCAAAAGAAGCTTCTTATATTGAAGGAGTCAGTGTACTACGGGTTCCTTCGCTTGCGGCACTTGTTGCGCATTTATCCGGTACTGCCGCGTTACCTATCGAGCCGCAGCACCGTGAAAGTGGGAGAATTGCAAACTATGCGGTCGATCTTACCGATGTGCGCGGTCAGCTGCAGGCGAAACGCGCGCTTGAGATTGCAGCGGCAGGCGGGCATAACGTTCTACTGACCGGTACGCCGGGAAGCGGTAAAACGATGCTCGCAAAAAGTTTTGTTTCGATCCTGCCGCCGCTGACGCAACACGAAGCGCTGGAAGTTTCCAAGATCTACAGTTATGCGGGGTTGCTCTCGGAGGAATCGCCCTTCGTGACCGAGCGCCCGTTTCGCTCGCCGCATCACACCGCATCGGTCGTCGCCATCGTCGGAGGCGGGTCATGGCCCAGGCCCGGCGAGGTCACGCTCGCACATCGGGGTGTTTTGTTTCTCGATGAATTTCCCGAGTTTCCGCGAATGGTCCTCGAAGCATTGCGACAGCCGCTTGAGGACAGGGTTGTTGTGGTGAGCAGGGCGCAGGGAACGTGCACGTTCCCTGCGCACATAACGCTGCTCGCGGCACAGAATCCGTGCCCGTGCGGATATTGGGGAGATACCGAGCGCATGTGTACATGCGCGGATTTCGAGCGGCGCAAGTACGCAGCGCGCGTGTCCGGACCTTTGCGCGACCGGATCGATCTGGATGTCTACGTTCCTGCCGTCAAACGCGAACAACTTCTTGGCGAGGTGCAGAGCGAAAGTTCGGAAGCGATCCGTGAACGCGTATCGGGTGCTCGCGAGCGGCAGCATGCGCGTTTTGCGGAATCGATGATCAATGCCGAAATGGATCACCGAGCGTTACGCCGTCATTGCGCTCTGACCGACAGCAGCCAGAAGCTTTTGCTTGAAGCGTCGCACCGTTTACAACTGTCCGCACGATCGTTTTATAAAACGATCAAGGTGGCACGAACCATTGCCGACTTGGCCGATGCCGCCGCAAT
>MHKK01000030.1:1309-2778 GCA_001818365.1 Candidatus Komeilibacteria bacterium RIFCSPHIGHO2_01_FULL_52_14 | reverse complement strand
CTTGGCCGATGCCGCCGCAATTTCGGATGAGCACGTGCTTGAAGCGCTGCAGTACCGGCAACGGGCCGTAGGGTAACGCTGTCCGTACGAGCGGATGTGCCATTTTTGATTTTTTTACGGGCAACCGTTACACTGGTGAGGCATGGAGAAGAAATTTGACGATCAGATCCGTTTTCTGGACCGGCACCGCGATGAAATAAAGCCGGTCGTGAATGCGGACGAAGCCCAGCTTTTGGACCGTCTCTACGACGGCATTTTGACACAGGAGCAGATCGATCGTATCTTGCATGAGCAAGAGACGAAGGTTTTCGTATTGGATAAACCGCAGGCGTCACCCGAGGCGCTCAAGGCGTTGCTTGTGGGACGCGATCCGGGGGCCGCGCTGGGGATCAAGTCGCTTATCGCAGCCATGGAAAAAGACGATCGCGTCGGCTCTTTGGGGCTGATCGTCGACGGCATTGCACAAAGTTATTTGAAGGAGGATCTGAAGCCGTTTGAGAAATTGGACGAGAGTCCCCTGGTTATTGCGGACATCATGAAGTCGGCCGAAAAACCCTATGACGTCATTATCAACACCGGCAGCACGATCAATAATCCGGCATCCGTTACACTGAAGAACAAAGAAGCCCTGACCGGCGGAAAATCAAATGCAAAGACATATTTTGTGTACGAAGCGTACGAGTGGGGCGTGACTCAGGACTACTACGATGAGGTTGAGGGTATGGACGGTATTTTTTGCAACGACGAAGTTGCGAAAGCCATCCTTATGGAGCGATTTCCGGATTTTGATCCCGACCATATCTACGTAACCGGGACGGGCCAGATCGACAGCGTCAAAGCCGATCAGGCAGAAAACCTGTACCGTTCCGGCAGAGAAAAGCTGGAGATTGACGATACGACATTCACCGTCGCCTACCTTGGAACCATTTCAAGCGCGTATCGAATGTACGGATTGGACGATCGGTTTGACGAGAAAAGCTGGATGCGTACGGTCGATGCGATGGCCCATCTGGCCGAACGGTATCCCGGGCAGAAATTCGCGCTCCTGTACCGGTATCACCCCCGCGATCCGCAGCGCGATGAAAAGTTTACCATGACGGAATCGATGAAGCTCCCTCAAAATCTTATGCTGAAGAAAGCGACCAATGAACAGGGATTGTCGGCCGACGAGGTGCTCTATGCATCGAATGCCATTTCAAGCGTGACCTTGACGGAAAATTTTAAATCAAAACACCGGGCGCGGCAGGGCATTTATTTGGGCTTCGAGGATCCGGGCATGGGTGCTGACTATCTAAAAAAAATTTATTCACCGGAGATTATTGCCGCGATGGAGGAGAAGGGCGGAGTTGCCATTGTGAAAAATGATGATGCGTTGTTTCGCTATCTCGAATCGATCAAGGACAAACCAATCGAGCAGCCGAAGGTCAAACCCGGAGAGACCTCGGCCGAGCGGATACTTGACGTGCTGT
>MHKK01000030.1:0-1259 GCA_001818365.1 Candidatus Komeilibacteria bacterium RIFCSPHIGHO2_01_FULL_52_14 | reverse complement strand
TTGGCTCTTTTCTCATTGTGATCGCGCTGGCCGGAGGTCTGTTTTTGTTTATCCGGGAAGGCGAGCATAGCCAAATACCGGTCCCAAGTCCGGTTTCATATTCGGAGATTCTGAGGAATGAAACGGCGACGACACCAGGTACGACGACGCAGAAAACGATCAAGAAACCCCTTACTGTTGTTGCTACAACGACCGAATCGGATGTTCCGGAGCAACCGCAACTGCCGCAAGCCATTAACTTAAAAGTTCCGTTCCGATCCCAGGCGCCGTTCGGTGACTGGTCGGAGCCCTATGAAAACGGCTGCGAAGAAGCATCGCTTATCATGGTTGATTATTACTATCGCTCCGCTCCGCTTTCTGCGCAGGCGATGAAAGATGCCATTGACGAACAGGTGAGCTGGCAAATAACGAATTGGGGGAGTCATGACGATATTTCTACGGAGAAGCTCATCGAGCTTGCAAAGGTCTTTTATCCGTATCAGACACGGATACTCACCCCGCTCACGCCGGCACTGATTTATGAGGAACTTGTCTTGGGACATCCGGTCATTGTTCCTGCCGCAGGCAGGGAACTCCACAATTCGAATTTCCGTCAACCCGGGCCGCTCTATCACATGCTGGTTATAAAGGGTTTTACGTCCGACGGAAAATTTATTACCAACGATCCGGGCACGAGGAACGGAGCCGATTATCTGTATACCGAATCAACGCTCATGAGCGCGATTCATGATTGGACCGGTGCTGCTCCCGACGGTCCTACCGTCGGAGTCGTGTTGATTCCGCTATAAAACAACCCCCCACCTGCGAGCAGGTGGGGGGTTGTTCAGGCCAATCTTTTAGGCCGATTTTTGTTTGAGGGAATCTTTGAGATTCTTTCCGGCTTTAAATTTTGGAACGACGACGGCCGGTATCTGGATTCGCTCCTCTGGGTTTTGCGGATTGACGCCCATACGGGCCGATCGCTGCCGCGCGGAAAACGCGCCGAAGCCCGCCAGGGTCACCTCTTCGCCTTTCTTGAGGCTTTCGATGATGGTTTCTTCCATCGTCTCGATAATTCGCTCGACATCCTTGCGCGGAACGGATGTCTTTGTCGCGATGGTTTCGATGAGAGAAGCTTTGTTCATAGCAGGTTTCCTTCAATCCGCAAGGCGGTTATTTAATTGTTAATTTTTTATGTAACTGTTTTAAGGTCGTGACTTTTCCGGTCTTCATATCCAGTTCGCAGTAGAGAGCATTCACTTGAGCCGCACCCGTTTCCG
>MHKK01000029.1 GCA_001818365.1 Candidatus Komeilibacteria bacterium RIFCSPHIGHO2_01_FULL_52_14 | reverse complement strand
CGTGCTTTTCGTTCTGCCGCTCGTTGTCATTCTCCTCATCGCGAGCGATGCTGCATTAATTGAAAAATTGCAGCAGTGGAAAAACACGAATATCCGCAGTTTGCAGCTGATAACGGGAATAGCGATGGTAATTCTGGGCGCGGCATTCTTTAGCTTCTAACTACAACATCTATGCAACATAGCACAATGGAACAACTAATGAAGAAAGTTAAGCGCTTGAAAGAAACCGGGCAGATAGATTTATCGCTTGAAGAAGATTTGAGTATCGGCGTGATGAATCTTATAAGTCTTGAGGAACATGCTTTCTTCACAGCAAAAAAAACCAATAAGCCGGAGTATCTGGGGATGCTGAACGAGATACGCGAGGTTCGCAAAAAACTCCTCGGGAGGCTTATCAGTACGCACGAAGGCGAGACGTGGTGCATGAGCAAGCATCTTCTTGCCGCCACGATGCGTTGTATCGAAGTCGGAACAAAATTCAGCTCACAAGGTCGGGATGCGGACGCATCCGAGCTGTTCGATACGGCGTATCGTCTGTATTCGTTCTTTTGGACGCTCCGATTGCAATTACTGGATGCCCCTGGTGTTCCGCAGAGCAGCTCATCCGATGATCACGCTTCAACGAGCAAATGGACAGCTGAAGACATCATGAACAAACTCGTTGATTGCTGCAAAGAATAATCCGAGCATTAATCAAGCACAACAAACAATTATGCAAAACTTAGTCAATACCTTGGCGTCGCTGGCGAAGCGGATAACAAACCGCTTGTCCCGCGCGACGCGTCTCGAAATGGTAGGCATGCTTGCGATCGGTGCGCTTATCATCGTATCGCTCTTTGATATCGATATGCGCGTTACCCGCAAGCCACTCCTCAATACATTCTTGGGATCAACAACGGGTTCTCGCATCTCTTCTGTAGGAGCCGTATCGTCCGCAGCTGCGTCGAACCCTGCTTCGCAGGCAAGCGATCCGGCCGCTGACGCTGCTCTTGCTTCGCAGGTGCTCCCCGAAGGGGGCGTGGCTCTTCCGGTACGGTGGGGAGACCTTGGCCAGCAGCTTGTTTCCACGGGTGTTATTGATCTGCAGAAGTTTGAGGCATTGTATTCGAGCAGGGGCGGTATGACCGATGAAATGAAGGCGCTGCTCACCAACACAAGCGGCGAACCGATGAAAATTACGAACGAAAATTCGCAGTACTTACTGAATCTTCTCTGGGCGCTTGGACTCGGAAATAAAAACGACGTGCTCGACAAAGGTGAAATGAGCGATCCGCAGTACGGCGGCGCTGATCGTTTCGCCTCAACTGGCGGCTGGACCCTGGCTCGCGGTAATCCAATGGATCACTACTCGAAGCATGCACTCGTTAAGTTGACGAAAGTACAACAAGAACTGGTTGATCGCGTATCGCAGGGGATTTTCCGTCCTTGTTGCGGCAACTCAACCCATTTCCCTGATTGCAATCATGGCATGGCGATGCTTGGGCTCCTGGAACTCATGGCATCACAGGGAGTATCCGAACAAGATATGTACAGAGCCGCTCTAGCCGTAAATGCATTCTGGTTCCCTGATACGTACGTGAACATTGCAAAATTCGTTAATCAGAACGGTCAGGACTGGAGAAGCGTAAATCCGGCACAGCTTCTTGGCGCGCAGTTTTCGAGCTCGTCCGGCTATCAGCAGATACGCGCGCAGGTTCAGCCGGCAACCGTTCCGAGTGGCGGAGGAGGATGTGGCGTCTAAATCGTTTCAACGTCCTGCGGTATCGGGTGCTCTTGCGTCGCTCCTCTTACTGATCGTGTACCTTGCGGTTGTCGGGACTGTTTCCGATTTCGACTTCGCACGAAAACAGCTTGCCAACTATTGGCCGTACATCCTTGCGCTTGCCGCGGGTTTCGGCGTGCAAGTGGCGCTCTCTATACGCCTGAAGCTGTTGCATTGTAAGCATCGGCCCACCGGGGCGCTCATTACATCAGGATCGACTGCAACACTCTCGATGCTCGCATGTTGTCTTCACTACCTGGCGATCTTCATCCCGCTCATTGGCATGCTCGGGCTCGTCTCGTTCGTAGACAGGTATCAGGCGCAGCTTTTCTGGATTGCGCTGATCTTTAACGGAGCGGGTATTCTGTACATGCTGAAGATGCATAACAAGTTACGACACCATTATGAATAACATGAAACCCGGACACCTTGTCGTTGGCGTTCTCGCTATCACAGTTATTGCTCTGTTTTTCATGAGCAGCGGGACGACAGCGGTGGGGAACAGCACGGTTGCTTCGCTTACGAAGCAGGTACAGCTCGAGCAAAAAACAAATGAGGGCGGCGAAGTAACCATTGACATTACTCCTCGTATTGATCCAGCTTCCAATGTGTGGGAATTCGAGGTTGCGCTGAATACGCATACCGTTAAGCTTCCTGAAGACCTGACGGCCGTAAGCGCTCTCACAGATGAACAAGGCAACGCTACTGCCGCTGTTGCGTGGGATGGGCCGACTGGAGGACACCATCTTTCCGGTATCCTGAGATTTCCGGCACCGAGCGTCACACCGCGCCAGATTACAGTAAGCATGAAAGGAATTGGCGGTGTGGCCACGAGAGATTTTACGTGGCAGCTGGCTCAATAAGTTAATCCTGTGAGTATGCAATCGTGCGCATGCGCTGATATCAGATCGGATCTTCAGGGCAGGCACAGGGATTCCGTAACGGCACAATCCCGTGGTCTTCGAGTGGGGCACTGGCTCAAGGTTGCGTTGGTGCTCATCGGCCTGTTTCTGGTAGGGAGCGGCTATTGGGCATGGGCGTTCATTATTCTGGGGACCGTTCTCTATGTAAAAGCTCATGCGATGGGATACGGAAGAAAGGAGGGCGAGCGTTCAATGATTGGAACGGCATCGGTCCGCTGCAATGGGGTTTTGTGCCTTGGTCGATATTGCACCGACGCTCATTGTCTTAGTAACAAGTAATGCAGTAACAATATGGAAATAAATAAAAGCGCGTTTGCCGGAGCCGCAGCCGTAACGACAGGAGCGGCTTATCTTGCCTGCGCAGTTGTTGTAAGCATTGCGCCAAAAACGGCGCTCATCATGCTCGGATGGCTTACCCACATACTCAACGTAGACAAATTCGCCGGTGATGTCCGCATGACGGCTGCCGGTGTTGCGATCGGTCTGGTTGAAGCAGTCGTGTACGCGTACATTGTCGGGTGGATATTTGCCTGGATGTACACGGTTTTCAGCAAAGGAAAGCAGCAGCGGCTCTGACTGAAAACGTATGAATCAACCCGAAGCGGATGAAAATCGAACGGTAGCCGATCCTGTCTGTGGGATGAAACTCCGAGTGAAAGATGTACGTCACACGTTAGAATACCATAATGATATATATTATTTCTGTTCCGAGATATGCAGAAATAATTTTGAACGCGACCCGGAAAAATATCTGGCACTCTAAGCAGTAGTCGTTGAGTTCGTATGGATCATCAACATAACAAGAACGACGGTCATGACATGCGCATGATGTGGATGATGATGCTTGCCTGCATGCTTCCTGTCATAGCGATCAGCTTCGCGTCATCCGCTCCGAATAAGATCGTTATCGCACTCGTCATCACAGGTGCGATGGTAGCACTTCACCTGTTCTTTATGCGCGGGCGAGGTCACCAGAGCGATGAAAAGCATAGCGATAATTCCCAACAGCATTCAGACCACGATCAGCATACCGGGTGTCACTAGCCATTGAGAGCGAATTGGTCCAAGAATTAAACGTAACAGTTTTGTCTGGTGAGCTCTATGGAAAAAGCGGAATTAAGAACCGCTTTTTCTTGCTAAAGAAAATAGGGCCGCATCACTGCGACCCTGTTACGGCTGAACGTGAAAGCTCCTCAAGCGCTTTGCGCTGGTACTCCTTTGCCGGAGTACGGACATCACCGCCTGAGAAGGTAAACCGATGTGTGACCAGGTAGGCGATTCCTCGCTCGCCATAGCGCTTGATGATAGGTTCAACGAGCCAGTGGCCGCCATGGTAGATGAAATCGCGGACCATCCAGGTTAGGTCTGCCGAGCTTTCGGGAAGCCACCCTTCCTCGGCGTTACTGTCCGGACCGCCGAAGTAGTTGCCGATGCCTTCCGAAATGATGTTCACTCCGATCCTATCGTCAACGGAAAGATCCTCCCAGCCCTTCATGTCCGGCCACATACCGTTGCCGATGCGGCGGCTCACTTGGTCTGCAAGCGCGTGGCCAAGCTCATGGTCAATGAGGCGAGGGTCAGCAACTTCCCTCCGAAATGGAGAGACCATGAAACCCCTGGTCAGAGGGTCGTACGAAGCCCCATACTGGAATCTCATCATGGGATGTAAGTGATCGGGGATATCAAACGTAACCTGCGGAACCCAGCCGCGGTCGAATGCGATTCCGTGCTTCTCCTCCAAGGCACATATGCGTGCAGTGAAAGCTTCCTGCCAGCGTTGTTCGGGTGTTGCGGGATCGGGGTTCGTGACGAGGAGCGCGCTACAAAGTAAGAGCCACACGGGCCACCTCCTTGATTGTCAGTTTGAAAAGGGCGATATGGCTATCCAAACACATTATACTCTGTCTTGCAAACGGTTTTTGATTATGCCCGCCCGAAAACCCTGTGCTTTTAAGCACGGGGAGGGAGGGCGAAGTTTCAATTCCCGACCTGCCCGCCATGGCCTACGCCCGTCCGCCATCCGGCTTGAGCCCTCAGGCGACTGCCGGGCGGGGCACCAGGCGTTGGTCCGCCCGCCTGAATTGCTTCAGGCAAGTCGGGCGTGGCAGGCGGGTACCGCGCCCTTCTCGTTCAGAGCCGAACGGCAGGGCGCGGATGGGTTTATTTATGGATTTTTGAGTTGTCGCGCGCTATACTATATGAACCATGCGGCAAGAAGAAAAAAAGCACTACGAAAGCGCGACGTTCGGCGGAGGATGTTTTTGGTGTACCGAGGCGATCTTCCAGCGCCTGAAAGGCGTCGTGAGTGTTTCTTCAGGATATGCCGGAGGTTCGAAGGAAAAACCGAGCTACGAGGAAGTGTGCAGCGGAACGACCGGGCATGCCGAAGTCGTGAGGATTTTATTCGATCCAAAGATCATCACATATCGCGATCTGCTTGAAATATTTTTTGCAACGCATGATCCGACGACCGTTAATAGACAGGGAAACGACGTCGGAGCGCAATACCGCTCGGCGATTCTGTATGAAAACGAGGCACAGAAAAAAGCGGCAGAAAAGATCATCAAGGAAATAAATGAAAAAGGCGCATTCGCAAAACCGATCGTGACCGAGCTCGCGCCGTTGGAACAATTTTACGAAGCGGAGCAGTATCACCGCGACTATTATAATGCGAACAGAGGACAGCCGTACTGCAGTTTTGTGATCGCGCCGAAACTGGAAAAGTTCAAGAAGAAGTTCGCCTCAATGCTACGAGAGGAATAGGTCGTCTAAAAAAAACCACCCCCCACCATTTTGCGCGAGCAAAAATGGTGGGGGGTCGGTGTCCGATTACTCCCGGAACACCTTGTCCTGCATCAGCTCGCCCATGATGTTGAGCCGCCGTTCGAGCGGCAGTTCTTGCAGCGGACCGAGATCCACGGTGATGAGTCCGCCGCCGACGCCGCGGCCGCCTTCGAGAAGCTTTGCGCCGGACGACCCGGAGCCGAACCGTTCGTGCAGGAACCCGACGAGGGACATGCTGATGTCCATGTTGCGTGCGCTGAAGCGCACCTTGTTGCCGTCGATCAGGCCCCACACGACGACGAGCGAAATGCCCGTACGGCGGATGAGCTCGTCGGCGATGATGGCGAGGTCGTCGCCTTCATCAGGGTCGATGCGTCCGACTGTTGCCACGAGGCGCGAGCCGGAGAGGACCTGACGGTTGAGTGCGGTTTGCACGTTGCGGAAGTAGGCGGGGGAGAGCGGATAGTTGAGGAGTTCGTTGAAGTCGTCGCGCTTGAAAAAGCAGCGCAGCCATTCGAACGCCTTAAAGTCGCGCTCCGTTGCCGTCGTCAGCCGGTACGTGTCGGTGTAGATGCCGAGCGCCAGAAGGAGCGCGACGTCGGAGTCCTCTTCGTTGAAGGCAAGGTCGGCGCCCTGGATGAGCTCGGTAACGAGCGTTGATGCGGCGCCGACGTCATCGATCCAGATGAAGTGTTTTTCGTCGTCCTTGAGCGTCGCTCCGCGGTGGTGGTCGATGACGACGACCGGATCGGTCTTCTGATCGGATCTGCCGATGCGGGCATCGTCGAGCGATGACGAGTCAACGAGCATCAGCGGCAGCGAGCCGACTTCCGGCATGCTTACCGCACGCATGGTCCGGTACAAATCGAGCTTGTTGAAGATGGCACGGTTCTGCGGATGGGAAATACTCCCAAAGTAGCAGATGTTGGCGGCGCAGTCGAAGGCCTGCTTGAAAAGATACCGCAGGCCTGCAGCGGATCCCACGGCGTCGGGATCGACCTGGGCAACCAGAATGCAGGGGACCGGAGACGCGGGTGCGGACCAGCGTTCCGTGACAAACTGCTTCAGCTTGAACAAGCGCGTTTTGACGTCGAGAGACGTGTGCGGCATATGCCCTCCCGTATGCGAGAAATGCAGGAATATTCGCTTGTGTCGAAGAACTTGGAAAGACCGCCTACTCTATCCAATGC
>MHKK01000028.1 GCA_001818365.1 Candidatus Komeilibacteria bacterium RIFCSPHIGHO2_01_FULL_52_14 | reverse complement strand
AGCCAGACCGTCGCCATTGATGTCCACAAGCCGAACACCCATATCGCCCCAATAATCGACGAAGAAAGGTTCCGGTACGGCATAATTCGAATCCAGAACCCAGCCGGTGCCGTCTCCTTTGTTCAGAAAGACGCGTGAAACGAAAGTGCTATCTCGATAATAACCCTGTACAAGATCCACAAGCCCATCACCGTTCACATCACCAAACCGAACCCCGTAATCCTGGCGATTGTTTCCATACGTAAAATACGTCGGAATTTGGTAGTTTGAATCAAGTTGCCAGCCCGAACCGGTATTAATGTAGACGCGCTGAATAGTATCTATGCCAAACGTGTCGTAACTTGAACGCATGACATCAACGAGCCCGTCGCCGTTCACGTCAACAAGACGCGTGCCTTGATCATAGAATACGCCGCCGCCTTCAACAGAGAATCGTTCCGGAACAACCCAATTCGGATCCAGCTGCCAGCCCGTGCCATCGCCTTTGTTGATGTTAACTCGATTAACAGGATACCCTGGCGGTGTCGGCCCCTGGTATGAGGAGCGTAAGATATCCACCAGCCCGTCACCATTTACATCGGCCAGGCGCGTACCGGGATCCATCCCAAATTGACCAACAAGGATTTCCGGAATTATGTAGTTATTATCCTGCGTCCAATCCTTTGTTCCCGCTGAATGATAGGAAAAAGTCGTGAGCGGGAGCTGGGTGATAACGCCCTGCGAATCCCTGCCTTCTCTCTGGATCGACGAAACTGCGCTCGATGTGCCATTATCTGCTGTCGTATAGACAGACGTATATTTTTGCACCCAGGCGTTTTGATAGTAGACAAAAATATTTTGAACCCGCTTGCCGGTCGTCACCTCAAATCCTTTGTCCCTGGTTGACACCACATCAGAACGATTTTGCCAGATGAATTCAACACGAAACGCGCCGGGGTCGGCATCAAATCCTGTGTATCGGATTTCTAACGGATATATTTGCCCGTTTGTCTTTTGATACGTGTACGTAATGTAATTGCCGTTCGTGTCAATGACTTTTTCGAGCATCCACTTGAATATTCGTGACGCATCTCCTGGATCGTCCTGCCGCGTCGCAGCGTTTAAGCCGAAACTGTACACGACGCCTTTTTTGTCAGTCGCCACCCACGTGTTACTCGTGAATTCATATTTTGTGAAATTGCCGTTCTCGGTGCGGGCTGCGTATTGATTTCCCGACAGATTCACCAGTTCTCCGTCAAGTGATGAAGTAAAATCGTTCGCAGAAAACATCTCAGCTACGCCCGCTTTGGGAAGCCGCTCAATAGACGGGATGCTCAACGACCATCCTCTGCTGATTATATTTTCGAGCTTCGTATCATAGCTGTTATAGGTCAGCTGCAGATCGGGTTGTAGACCGGCCCGGCCCTTGGGAATTTCGACCGGATATGAGTACACAAGCGCACCAGTTGCTTCCTCGGCTTTTACATTGAACGAGGGCTTCAATGGAGCACGTGATGGGCCGTATTCGCCAAGCGGATCTGGCGCTCCTCCGCTGAGGAGCATCGATTCACCGCCGCCGCCATCTGTTTGTAAGCCGCTCGGGATTAAAAGCATTGCCGCAATAGGATCCGGGGCAGCTACCGGCTCGGGCTCAACTGCAGGAACGGGAGCGGTTTCCGACGGCTGAGCTTCTGCCGTAGGTGCAGTTGAATCAGAAACAACCGCTTCCTCTGCAAAAACCGGCCTTGAAAAGGCCGGTAGAACTGTCATCAAGGCAACCGAAAAGACAAGAAATATATATAAAATTGACTGGAATCTCCGATAAATCGCTCTTTTCATAATGATAGGTAGTTAATAATTTTCGCTTTCTACCTTGAACGTAGAGCAACGGCAAAAACCTGTCCAGCGCCGTCTGAGACGGCTCTAGTCGTAAACGTTGAAAGCGCGACTTAATTCAGTTTTTTGTAGGTGTCTTCTCTGCGCAACTTAATACTATCAATAACGACCTCATGGGTCGTGTCCTCCCTATGAAAAATAATTCGAAAACGGCCGTGCCGAAGACGGTATAAATCTGTCCCGCGCAATTTAACGACATTCAGACCCTTCCAGTGTCCGCGCGCAAGAAGCTCAACAACGTTTAAAAGCCCCTCCCTGTCCTTTCTGCTTATTTTGCGCAGGAGCTTCTCAATCCTGTCCATCTGTTACTAAAGTGATTTTTTCAGAAGACGGGCAAGATCATTCGCTTTCATACCTTTTCCTTTATTGTCCCTCAAGGCATCAAAAACCGTATACTCCTCGCGTTCCACAATGCTTGAAAGATCGAGCGGGCTGATTTCAAGCGATTTTCCAGTGTCTTTTACGAGATACCGATCGGTGTCAAAATTCCGCCGCCATTTTGCTGGCAACGTTATTTGTCCCTTACTGGTTGCTTTCACGATAGTAATCATAGTAGAAAGTAATAATTTCTTACTTTCTTACTTTATTACAAGCTCCTCTGATTGTCAAGTCCGTATACGCATGAACACTTTTTTGATCGATTTTGCCACCTATACTGGTTAAAGAACTTGCAGACATTCTAAAATCACAACACAAACCTGTCCAGCGCCGTCTGCGACGGCTCTACACTCAAAATGAGCAAGTCTAGCCCAAGTGCTGCTTTACCAAAATTTTTTACCTCCTTACTCCGTCAAAGCTGCTTGCTGCCCCTCGTTCGTGTCTTTTACCTCAATGCGGTAGTCGAGCAGCTTCTTTCTGATGGCATCGGCACGAGCCCAGTCACGGTTTTTTCGTGCTTTCTCGCGCTCCTCAAGTAATGCCATCGATATATGCGGCAGATTGCGACGGCGCTCCCACTCGTCCCTGAACCGCAGGCCGAGCACCTCATCCATCATGAAAAGCGTCCGTAGTTTTCCGCCACTCGGACTCTTGGACCCGATGACTTTTTGAACAAGATCCAATGCTTTAGCCGTATTCAGATCGTCGGCAAGCGCCTCATTAAATTTTTGCAAAAGGTCCTCACAGCCATTGTCCGGCATTCCGTAAAAACTCAACTCCCGGTAGATGTTTTTGAGTCCCTGATCGGCTGCCCGGATGGCTTCCCATGAATATGCGATCTCCTTGCGGTAGTGGGTTTGCATGACGAAATAGCGGTATGACAGGGGGCCAACGCCGCCGGTTATCATGTCGACGAGGCGCACGAACGTTCCGGCCGATTTGGACATTTTCTTGTCCTTGAAATTTATGAAATTATTATGGAGCCAAAACCGCGCCTGCTCCTTGTTGGTCACGGCCCAGGTCTGCGCCATTTCGTTCGGGTGATGGACGGTTGCGTGATCGATACCGCCCGTGTGGATATCAAAGGTATCGCCCAAAAATTTTCTGGAGATAACGGAGCACTCCAGGTGCCAGCCGGGGAATCCCTTTCCCCACGGGCTGTCCCACTCCATATCGCGCTTCGAATCCTTTGGTGAAAATTTCCACACCGCAAAATCCGTCGCGTTCTTTTTCTCCGGATTCAAAGCGACCCGCTTGCCCGCCATAAGGCCTTTCACGTCGAGCGAACCGATCTTTCCGTAGTTCGGGACTTTCGACGTGTCAAAATACATGCCGTCGGACGTGCGGTACAAAAACCCCCGCTCCTCCATGCGCTTGGTAAAAGCGATCTGGTCATCAATGAAGTCGGTGGCTTTTGCGTAAAACGTCGGCGGGAGTATGTTCACCCGCTCAAGGTCTTCTCTAAAATAATCGAAATATTTGCTGGCAACATCCCACGCCGAGAGCCGCTCCCGTTTTTTGGCAAGCTCGAGCTTATCCTCGCCTTCGTCCGCATCCGATGTCAGATGCCCTACGTCGGTGACGTTCATGACGTGCGTGACGTCGAAACGCTGTGACAGGAAAAAACGCTTGAGAATGTCCCAGGTTATGTAGGCGCGCATGTTGCCGATATGCTGATAGTCGTACACGGTCGGACCACACGTATAGAGACCGACATGCCCGGGCACGATCGGCACGAATTCGGTTTTTTTGCGGGTAAGCGTGTTGTACAGTTTGATAGTCATATGGAGACGAAGCCGCCCCCCACCACAAGCGCGAGTGGTGGGGGGCGGAACAGCTATCTGACGAGACGGATGAGTTCGATGAGGCGATTGGAATAGCCCCACTCGTTATCGTACCAGGCGATGACTTTCACCATGTCGCCATCGACGACGTTCGTAAGCGACAAATCGACGATGCTGGACCGCGGATCACCGATAAAATCAGAGGAAACCAGGGGCTCATCCGTGACGCCCAGGATGCCTTTGTAGCGGGGTGATTTTGAGGCAAGCACAAGCACCCGGTTCACTTCCTTGATGTCCGTTTTTCTTTTTACTAAAAAGGTGAAGTCGGAGAGCGAAACATTGATGGTTGGTACTCGGAGAGACAAGCCGTCAAAGAGCCCTTTGAGCTTTGGAATGACTTGCGCTGTTGCAGTCGCAGCCCCCGTCGTTGTGGGTATGATATTTTGTGCAGCTGCACGTGCTCTACGCAGATCGGAATGCGGCGCGTCGTGCAAGCGCTGGTCCATGGTGTACGAGTGGATCGTGGTCATCATCGCTTTCCTGATGCCGAATTTTTCACTCATGATGGCGGCGACCGGTGCAATGCAGTTCGTGGTGCACGATGCGTTGGAGATCATAGTCGTGCCTTTCGCGTAACTTTTTTCATTGACGCCGAGGAGTAAGGTCGGCGTTGTCCCTCCCTCGACCGGTGCTGAAACAATGACACGCTTGGCACCGGCTTTAAGATGTATTTTTGCTTCGTCGTTTTTTGTAAAGCGTCCGGTGCACTCGAGAACGACATCAACCTTCAGACGACGCCAAGGCAATTTGGACGGATCGGCCTTTGCGTAAATAGGAAACTGTTTTCTGTCGACGCGAAGCGATGTCTTGGTCGCCGAAACGTCGCGGTCGAATGTGCGGAACACGCTGTCGTATTTCAATAAATGCGCGAGCGTCTTTGCATCCGTCAGGTCGTTTATCGCAACGATGTCGATGTCCTTTCGTGCGAGTGCGATGCGAAATGCCGCCCTCCCGATCCTCCCAAAGCCGTTAATCGCCACCCGAACTTTTTTTCGCTTAGCCATACCCCGTATATCAACCCCGCGGTACAGCAAAACTCACTCGTGAGTTTTGCTTTCGCGTGATGTAATTAATTATTAAACCGTCAAACATTGTTCGTGCTGCAAAAACGATATTCCCTACTTTGTCAGGAAAAGCGCGCGGGGTTGTAGTACGGGGCATAAGGATTTTTTAAAATAGTAATGCTTTGAATCAGTATAACAGGAGCCAGCAAGAATTGACAATTATAATGCCGTATATTGACATTTTTATATGAATATGCTATACTATACTCTTGGAATAGCCACTATTCCCCTACCTTGAAAAGGAGACGGAAAATGAAAAAGATTCTCGCGTTCTTCTTCAATGGCCTGATACAGATCTCGTTCGCTTTCGGCTTCGTTTCGACGCTGATCGCAACAGCTGTGCAGATGCGCATCGGCAACAACGTCCTCTGCGAGATGTGGATCGGTACTGGCATCCTGTTCATGACGTACAGCCTCATGCGCGGGTACTTGGCCACCAAGTCGCCGTGGTACAACGTGATGAATCGAGTCCATCGGTTTGACAAGAAGTACCTCCTTGGTCGCGACGATCGGCCTCAGCTCGACGTAACGGTCTTCGTGAAGACCATGAAGACGGTCCTCGCTTGCGCGTGGATGATATTTGCTCTCACGAGCATCGGGTCCGTAATCACGTTCGAGAGAAGCGAAGCAGCGTCGAGTCGAGAAGCGCAGACGCAACCGCCATACGTGGCGCCGTTCTACGCGGACGATTCGCTCGTAGACAGCAACGTGCGGGAACTCGCAAAGGTTACCGAGCTTCCCTCGGCAATCCCGGGATCGAACATCGGCTTCCTGCGCGTTCGGTCTACGAGCCGCAACATGACCTTCACCATTCCGGTCGGGTTGCCGTGCAACCTCGAAGTCGGAAGTCCGGTACAAGTGCGGCTCCTGAACCACATGCAGTGGTCTGCATCGGACTCGAACGGTAGAATCTTCGACAGGAACTTCGAGGCCATACGTGTTCTCGATCTGCCTTCTGGCAGCGTCTGCACGTTCGAGCCTGCGCCAACAGAAACGTCGGCCAACTAGTTCCCTCCCCGTCTCCTCCTGTTCGTAGCCCTGTCCGTGCGGCACCGCATTGCGGTGAACGTCGCGGACAGGGTAATTTTTTTGCCAACAATAGCAAAGCCGCGGATTGTATTCGCGGCAATGAGATTATAGGCAACCCGCCGAAGCTTTACGCGAAGGCGGGTTTTCCAAACAAAAAATAAAACCCCGCCTCCCCTATTGTGCAGGGGTGCGGGGCGAGAGTGGGTTCTCAAAACGATCGAGGGTCCAGCGTGCTAGAGGCGAACCGACAGCATGTAGTGATAGTGATGGACGACCTTGTGGTCATCCTCATAGTGCGGGTCGACCTCTTTTCGCCTGACCGCGAGTCGGTAGCCGCGTGCGCGGCACCACATGGCCAGGTACTTGGTCACACCCTTGAGCGAATGCACGCTTTTGCCGCGCGAACCGTTGCCGGGCATCTCGAGGATGTCGCAGTGCCTCTTGCCGTCCACCTGCGCACGGAGCAGCTGGCCCGGGAGCGTTGGGATGATCTCTTGAGCGTGCTGACGCTCCCTGCGCAGCCACTCGCTGCGCGATTCATCCGTCGTGTCGCGGAATGCGTGCTGTATCGGCCTCCGGTTCATCGGAATCCTCCTTGAAGGTTTATGAGAACTATGTTCGGGAACAAATGACGAAAAAGTATAGCTTT
>MHKK01000027.1:27492-30103 GCA_001818365.1 Candidatus Komeilibacteria bacterium RIFCSPHIGHO2_01_FULL_52_14 | reverse complement strand
GACACCAATTACTCCTTCTATGTCATATCGGGCGAGAAGAACATGACCGATCACACATTGAGCATCTCGAATCTTGATTCCGAGGTGACCTACCATTACCGCATTACCTCCGGAACGCCAGAGGAGACCGTCTCGACCTTCGATCGCGCGTTCAAGACCGGCAAGTCCACTACAAAGGCCGTTCCGATTATTTCAAAGGTCAATGTTGCGTCCGTGACGGGAACAACGTTTACGGTTCAGTGGGAAACCGATCGGGATGCGAACGGTACCGTACGAGTCGGTAAGACGCAAAACTACACTGGCAGCGCGGGACATGGCGATCGAAAAAGAACGCACGATGTTACGGTCGGCGGATTAACGATCGGCAACACCTATCATTTTCAGATCTCCTCAACGGACAAGGACAACGTGACGGGGTACTACAGCGATCTTACGGTAACGACTTTGCCTGGGCTGGAGGCAGAAAGAATGGCTCTTCAGATTTTGGATATTCGTCCGTCGACCATCAACGATCCCGGCATTGAAACCGATCGTGTCATTATTTCTTGGAACACGAATAAACTTGCAAGTACGTCGCTCCGCTATGGTCCCCTGAATCATATCAACGCGTCCGCCGAATCAAACGCGTATCGGACCTTCACTCATCAGATAACGCTGACGAATTTGACCCCGGGAACAATCTACAGTTTGGAGATCAGCGCACGTGACGTGTTCGGCGCAACCATAACCGTCACCGGCCTGACGTTTCAAACCAGATCCTCACCCGTTGTCTTGACGCCGGTTTCTAGGAATCCAAAAACCCCTGTCGTCGCGACGAAGGCCTCTTCTCCTATTGTGAGGGTGCTCGGGTTTACGACGTCCGCTCCGGACCCCTTGATCCCGCTGTATCGTATTCGCGGTACGCACGACATGTTTGCCGTCATACAGGGGCAAAAATATCCGCTCTACGGCACCTCATCGCTGCAACGGTATGATTTCAAGAGCGGTAACGTAAAAGATGTTTCTGCCGAGTTTTTGGACCAGTATCCTTATGTGCGTCTGATCCGTGCCACGGATAGCCCGACGGTGTATTATCTGTATCAGCGCGATACGCACTTCTTAAAGCTTGCATTGCCCTCGGTTGCCGTATTCGAATCGTATCCGCTCAATCGCTGGAACGACGTGATCGACGTGCGACCGTTCGACCTCTCATTGTTCGAAACCGCCGTGCTGGTCAAGACGCCGGGGAGCCATACGATCCATTATCTTTCCCTCGGTGAAAAACACGCGATCAGTTCCCCGGAAGTTTTTGACCGCCTCGGATTCAGCTATGAGAACGTCGTTGAGATAAGCGACGCTCATTTGGCAACATTCCCACTGGGCGATGACATCAAATAACACTGTAGCGTAGCCACGAACCGGCGGGCCCCCTGCCTGTGGCCTGCCTGACGGCAGTCAGGGCAGGCAGGGTTTGCAAAAACGGCCCGTTTTGTTTACTATACCCGCGTACAAGTCAATCTGAAGGAGGCCCGTCAGAGCTCCTATCGAGATTGGCTTTTCTTCTTTTACAGGATTGAAAACGCAGTTTTTGAACCTTCAGGAGGGGAGACATGGATCCGAGATATTGTACCGAGGAGATGTCCGCGATCTGGAGTTACCAGAACAAGTTCGAGACATGGGTCAAGGTTGAAGTCGCGGTGCTGCGCGCACGCGTCCAGCTCGGACAGATTACCGTTGACGTGCCGTCCGACCTTGTGAGCCGGATCAAAGTCGATCCGGCCGAGATCGATCGGATCGAAAAGTCCGGCGTGGGGCACGATGTGATGGCATTCCTGAACCACACCTCTCCGCAGCTTCCGAAGGAACTGCGTCCATGGTGGCATCACAAACTGACATCCTACGACGTTCAGGACACGTCGCTCATGTTGCTCCTGCAGGAGAGTGTCAAGGTTTTGCGCATCGAGCTGTTCAGGGTCATGGAGGCCCTCAAAAAACTCGCCAACGAGCATAAGTACGCGGGCATGATCGGCCGCACGCACCTGGTACACGCGGAGCCGATCACCTTCGGTGTCAAGATCGCCAACTGGTATGCCGAGTGCCGCAGAAACATGGAGCGGCTCGATCAGACCTTGACCGAGGTTAGTGTCGGAAAGATTTCGGGAGCGGTCGGCATGTACACGCTGCCGCCCGAGGTCGAAGAACAGGTCTGCACGACGCTCGGTCTGCGACCGATAACGTCAACGCAGATCATTTCGCGCGATATCATCGCGCGGTACGTTCAGACGCTTACCCTTGTGGGTTGTGCGGTGGAGGAGATCGCGCTGAACATCCGCCTTATGCAAGCGACGGAAGTCCGCGAGGTGCAGGAGTTTTTCGATCGCACGAAGCAAAGCGGCTCGTCGGCCATGCCGCATAAGCAGAACCCGAAAGACAGCGAGAATGTCACGGGTTTGGGCGGCCGGGTTCTTCGCGGCTATCAGGTGATGGCGACGGAGAACGTGGCGACGATGCATGAGCGCACCCTTGATAACTCGGGTCCGGAGAGGATTTTCTTGCCGGATTCGTCCCAAGTCGCTCATTTCATCCTGCGGCGGCTTGCCAGGATCGTTACGAAGCTTGAGGTCTTTCCGGA
>MHKK01000027.1:27179-27482 GCA_001818365.1 Candidatus Komeilibacteria bacterium RIFCSPHIGHO2_01_FULL_52_14 | reverse complement strand
AGGAATCTCGATCTCTGCAAAGGGCTCATTTTCTCCCAGGAGGTTCAGGCGCTCGTTGCCGAGCAGAGCGGGCTTCCGCGCCAGGAGGCACACGGACTAGTCCGCAAAATTGCACTTGCGTGCTGGGACGATGGCAGCGATTTTAAGGAAGCGCTGCTTGCGGATCCCGTCATCACCGCACACTTGAATCCTTTGCTGCTTGAACGGGCGTTCTCTCTTGATGAGAAGCTCAAGTACGTGGATCACATTTTCAAGCGCGTCTTCGGACTTGACGCTTGATTCGAAAAGAGCGCGCGGCTCCGC
>MHKK01000027.1:2776-27160 GCA_001818365.1 Candidatus Komeilibacteria bacterium RIFCSPHIGHO2_01_FULL_52_14 | reverse complement strand
GGACGGAGCCGCGCAAACCTCTCAAGGAGAACCGATGCCCGAACATACGGGTAGTACCCTGATGAAACGTGTCGGGGAGTGTCTTCCTCTCGTACATCGCGGAAAGGTGCGGGACACCTTTGCGATTCCGGATCATCCCGACTTGCTGTTACAGGTCGCATCGGACCGCATTTCCATCTTTGACTTCGTGCTGCCGGCAGAGGTCGAAGGCAAGGGGCAAGTCCTGACCGCACTTACGGTCTACTGGCTGACCGGTGTGCTCAAGGACATCGTTCCGAACCACCTTGTGGCGTATGGCGCCGGCATCGACACCTATCTTCCAACAGAGCTCTGCGCCCTGCCGGAGCTTGAATCGCGCGCACTCGTCGTGCGCAAGCTCGCCATGATCCCGGTCGAGTGCGTCGTGCGCGGCTACCTTACCGGCAGCGGCTGGCAGTCCTATCAGAGGAACGGCCAGGTGTGCGGCCATCGGCTTCCTCCGGGTTTGCATGACGGTAGCAGGCTGGCGGCGCCATTGTTTACGCCGACAACCAAGTCCCATAAAGGTCATGACCAGGATATGGATGCCGGCAAGGCATGCGATCAGTACGGAAGCTCGCTCGGAGCCCTCTCGCTCGTGCTGTACGAAGTTGCGGCCCAGCACGCCTTGCGTGATGGTATCATCATTGCCGACACGAAATTCGAATTCGGCAACGGCTACTGCCTCGCCGACGAAGTGCTGACGCCCGACTCCTCACGGTTCTGGCTGGTCCCTGACTGGAAGGAGGCGAAGAAGGCAAAGCGTTCCCCGCGGGGCTACGACAAGCAGTATGCGCGTGAGTGGGGCAAGACCGTCGTAACACCGTTCGCGGAGAACGGGTCGCCGCTGCGTCTCAATCAGCTCAACCCGCGCAATCCGAAGCACCGATCCTTCGTCGCTTCGGTCGATGTTCCGGCCGACGTGCTGGATCAGACGACTGTGCTGTACCTCGATATCCTTAACCGGCTTGCCCACATGGATCTCTGGTCCTATCAGGGCAAGGTCATGGGCATGTAAAGCGGTTGTTTCGATCTTTGTTTATCGAACCCTGTACCGAACCTGGTGCAGGGTTTTTCTTTTTTTGAAAAGAATTGAATTAAAAAAAGCGCCGGTTGCTGCTTGCAGCAACCGGCGGGTCATAGAGCATTTCCTCCTGGGTTTATTTGTTCGCGAAGTAGTTGAAAACCTCGTTGCGGAATCCGCGTCCGCACACGGTCTCGAGCAGCGCGTACGCGACGCGGTACGGATCCATGTTTGCCGCAGGCCTACGATCCTCGAGGTATCCTTTCCCGTTTTCTGCGACCTGAGCCGGAATGCGGATCGAGCCGCCGCGATCGCCGACGCCGAAGCGGAAGGTGTCGATCTTGCAGGTCTCGTGGGCGCCGGTGAGGCGCTTGTGGTTGTCCTCGCCGTAGACGTGATCGGCGATGTGTGCGGCGTGCTGCATACCGAGCTTCTTGCAGGCGGCGTAAATTGCTCTGAGGCCGCCCTTCCTGCGCATCGCTGCGGTACTGAAGTTCGTGTGGCAACCGGCGCCGTTCCAGTTGCCCGCTATGGGCTTTGGATCGAGTTTCGCGACGATCTCCACATCCTCGCCCATGCGGTAGAGGAGCCAGCGCGCGAGCCAAAGGTGATCGGCCGCGCCAAGCGGGTCCAGAGGGCCGATCTGGAATTCCCACTGGGAAGGCATGACCTCGCCGTTGGTGCCGTAGATCGCGATGCCTGCCTTGCGACAGGCGTGGGTGTGTGCGGTGATGAGTTTCCGCCCGTACACCTCATCGCAGCCGACGCCGCAATAGTACTTGCCCTGCGGAGCCGGGAACGCGGCCCCCTCGGGCCAGCGCAGCGGGCGCACTCCATCCTTGTCGTACAAGGTGTATTCCTGCTCGAATCCGAACAGAGCCCGTGTAGTCGCGTACCGCGATGCCAGTTTGCGCAGGTGCGCCCTCGTGTTGCTCGGATGGGGAGTACCGTTCGGTAGGGTGACCTCGCACAGGACCAGAATGTCCGAACCCCCATTCAGAGGATCCGGCACAATGCGAACGGGCACGAGTCCGCAGTCGCTTGACTGGGTCGTCGCCTGCTCGGTGCTTGATCCGTCGAAGCCCCAGACGGGTAATTGCGAAACCCGCTTGATGGGTCCTTTCAGGATGCGGGTTTTCGACCGCATCCGTGCCGTCGGACGCTGTCCGTCGATCCAGATGTATTCCACCATGATTTTCATTCGAAGTACCCTCCGTAACGGTGTGCGGCGCACGCCGCGATGGAAAAAAACGGTTGTTTTGTATTGCTGTTTCAGTTGTTAACGGACCGAATACGTAACGTTACAATGGTACGCCATGCCGGTCAAGAAGTGTCCGCGTTGCCGAGTGTGCTCGAATACGGTACGCTGACCTCGTACCTCAACCATCATGTGCGGCATCGTCGGATACATAGGCAAAAAAAATACGGATTTGTTTTCAATACTCAAGGCAGGATTGATCGGCCTTGAGTACCGCGGCTATGACAGCGCCGGCGTTACCTTTCTTGCGGGCAAGGGTTTTGAAGTCATCAAATGCGTCGGAAGTCCGACGAAGCTCACCGCGACGACGACGAAGCTGAGCAGCATCGGCATCGGTCATACGCGCTGGGCAACGCACGGCGGCATCAGTGAGCGCAATGCGCACCCGCATTTTGACTGTAAGGGTGAGATAGCGGTCGTGCACAACGGGACCATCGAAAATTTCGCGGAGCTGACTGCCGTTCTGAAAAAGGCAGGTCACCGGTTCACCTCAACGACCGACACCGAGGTAATCGCGCACCTTATCGAAGCCGAGATGAAAAAATCGCCGTTCAAGACCGCTGTCGAGCGCGCACTCTCCCGCGTGGTTGGCGCATTCGGCATTGCCGTCATTTCAAAAAAAGAGCCGCATACGATTATCGCGGCACGACGGGGGAGTCCTTTGCTCATCGGCATTGGCAAGGATTCGCTCATGGTCGCGAGCGACCAGAATGCGCTCGTCGCATACTGCAAGCACGTCGTGTATCTTGATGAGAACGAGCTGGTGGTTCTCACCCCCGACCGTTTCAGCGTCACGACACTTGCCGGCGCCTCCGTGATCAAGCAAAAACACGCCCTGACCGAACAGGAACAGACAACCGGCAAAGGGCGCTATAAGCACTATATGCTGAAAGAGATCGAGGAGCAGGCGGAAACCCTTGCCGCCGGCATGAGTGGACGACTGGATGAAAAAAACGGCATGCCGGTTCTTGGCGGCATCAGGCAGATTCTCCCTCGCCTCAAGAATGTTTCCAATATCATCATTACGGGCTGCGGTACCGCCTACCATGCGGCGCTCTACGGCAAATATCTTTTTGAGCAGATCGTTGGCGTCCCTGTCCGCGCGGAGATCGCATCCGAGCTTCTGTATGAGAAAGTAAACGAGCCGCCCGACCGGACGCTCGTGATTTTCGTAAGCCAGTCGGGTGAGACGGCCGACACGAAGGACGTGCTGGTCGAGCTCAAGCAGCGGGGATTCCTCTGCATCGGCATCGTGAACGTCGCGGGGTCAAGTATTGCGAGGGAAGCCGGCGCCGGCATTTACATCCGGGCCGGTGTTGAGCGGGCCGTTGCGTCGACGAAGGCATTCACTTCGCAAATGCTTGCCCTCGCCCTTCTGGGGGTCACGATGGCACGCCAGCGCGGCATGAGCAAGATCGAAGGTAGCGATATTCTCGCAGAGTTCAAGAAGATTCCCTCTTCATACCGGACGATGATGCGGATCCTGAAACCGAAGATCAGGACGCTGGCCAAGAAGCTCGTGGACCAGTCATCGCTGACGTTTTTGGGAAAAAAGTACAGTTATCCGGTGGCGCTCGAAGCCGCTCTGAAAGTAAAAGAGATTTCGTACATAGTGGCCGAAAGTTATCCGGCGGGAGAGCTCAAGCACGGGCCTTTGGCGCTCGTCGATAAAGATTTTGTTGCATTCGTTATTGCACCCGAGAACAACTTGTTCGACAAGCTGAGCAATACGATACACGAGATTCAGGCGCGCGGTGGGTCCATACTGCTTGTCACGAATCAGGACAGAAGAAGAGAAAAAATCATCAAGGCCGTCCGTGACGTCATTTTTGTTCCGCCGACGAAATTCAATTTTGTTTACCCGTTCTATACCGTGCTGCCGTTCCAGTTCTTGAGCTACGAGCTCGCACTGCTCTTAAACCGGGATATCGATAAACCTCGCAATCTCGCGAAATCCGTTACGGTTCACTGATCGCCCGCAATTTTCTCGGCACAGGGTTTTCCTTGCGAGACGTGGTATACTTATTCCATTATGGCTGCTTTTTCCCGCTACACGAATATTTCGTCTGTAGCAGTGCTCAAAGAACTCGGGGTTACCGAGGAAAGTGGGCTATCGGAAGCCCGGGTACGAGAGCGGAGGGTTCGAGATGGATATAATGAACTGCGCGCCCACACCGTAACGTGGTTTCAGATTCTGAAGCGCCAGTTCACCTCACCCTTTATTTATTTGCTCTTGCTTGCCGCTGTTGTCGCATTTCTTCTCCAGGAAATGATCGATGGAGCGATGATCGTACTCTTCGTGCTGATCAACACCGGCATCGGTTTTTATCAGGAGTTCCATTCGGAGAAAACACTGAAGCTGCTCAAGCAGTATCTGATCAAGCGGGCGCGCGTTATCCGGGAAGGGAAAGAGATTCTGATACCGAGCCGGGAGCTCGTTGTCGGTGATCTTCTGGTTCTGGAGCCCGGCGATATCGTATCCGCGGATTGCCGTCTCGTCGCGGAGAACAATTGTGTGATCAACGAATCGGCTCTCACCGGCGAGTCCGTGCCGGTCGGAAAAGGAATTGCAACGCTTGCGGCTCCGGTCGAGGAAATTTTTAAGGCAGTCAATATTTGTTTTTCGGGTACCACGATGGTGTCCGGGAAAGGCGTCGGCGTTGTCGTCGCCACGGGTAACCGGACGGTGATCGGCGAGGTTGGCACGCTCACGGCGGAGACGGAACGGGTCAGTTCGCTGACAAAAAGCTTGGGCAGATTCAGCACACTCATTCTCCGGTTGGTGCTGGTAACGCTGGCTTTTGTTTTTGTCGTCAATATCCTCATGAAGGGGCCCCGGGCAAATATTCCCGATTTGCTCATATTTTCCATTGCACTCGCGGTGAGCGTCATTCCCGAGGCGCTGCCGGTCGTGACAACATTTTCGCTGTCACGGGGTGCCCTGCGGCTTTCAAAGCATCATGTCGTGGTCAAGCGGCTTGCCGCCATAGAGGATCTCGGGAGCATCGAGGTTCTGTGTACCGACAAGACCGGCACGCTCACGGAGAACACGCTGAGCGTCGCAGACGTATTCGCCGACAGCGCCGCCCGGCCGATTTTTTACGCCGCGCTCGGAGCGCCTTTTCTGAGCGAGAAAGATCCTGAACCGAACAATGCTTTCGACAGCGCCCTGTGGCACAAAGTATCACAGCATGAAAAAGAAGAGCTGGGTACGTTTCACCGCATCGCGGAGCTGCCGTTTGATCCCGAGCGCAGGCGCAACAGCGTTGTCGTGGAACGGAGCGGTTCACGCCACCTTATCGTTCGGGGAGCTGCGGAAGATGTTTTGCGCCTGTGCACGAAGCATCCTGCCCGAGACGCGATGCTTCATTGGCTCATCACGGCGGGGCGGCACGGCCAGCGTGTCATCGCGGTCGCCCGTAAAACCTGGACAAAGAAAGATACCGATGAAATTGCGGCAGAGGAGCGTGACATGCAGTTTGTCGGTCTTATTTCTTTCATCGATCCCTTGAAAAAAACGTCGAAGGACGCGGTCAGAAAAGCCGAACGACTCGGCGTGACCGTTAAAATCATCACGGGGGACAGTAAAGAAGTCGCCGGAGCGGTAGCGCATGAGGTCGGCATTGTCGACGACCCGGAGCAGGTCATCACCGGCAGCGAACTTCAAGCACTGGGTGCAGCCGAGCAGCGAAAGGCCGTGAGCACGTATGATGTGTTCGCCCGCGTTTCCCCGCAGCAAAAATATACCATCATTCAGTTGTTGCAGGAGAAATTCGAGGTCGGGTTTCTAGGCGAGGGGATCAATGACGCGCCGGCACTCAAGATAGCAAATGTCGGCCTCGTCGTGCAGGGAGCTGCAGATATTGCGCAGGAGGCAACCGATATCGTTTTGCTCAAGAAGAGCTTGCAGGTCGTTGTCGACGGTATTCAGGAGGGGCGCTCGGCCTTCGTCAATACGGTCAAGTACATCAAAGCAACATTGGCATCCAACTTCGGGAATTTCTATGCGGTCGCGATCGCTTCTCTGATGATCGATTTTTTGCCCATGCTGCCGTTGCAGATCCTCATGGTCAACCTGCTCTCGGATTTTCCGATGATTGCGATTGCGACTGACACGGTTGACAGGACGGAACTGCAAAGACCGAAAAGTTATAATGTTCGGGAAATCGTGATTGCCGCTACCGTCCTCGGTATTGTGAGCACCGTATTCGATTTTATCATGTTCGGGCTGTTCTATCGCATATCACCCGGAGTGCTGCAAACGAACTGGTTCATCGGCAGCATACTTACCGAACTAGTGTTTCTCTTCTCCATCCGGACGCGCCTGTCCGTGTTTAAGGCGAAGCGGCCGTCCGCCACCGTGCTCTGGCTGTCATTGGCCGCGTTCGTCACAACCATAGTCCTGCCTTTGACGGCGGTCGGGCAGAAGGTCTTTCACTTCGTGCAACCGACGCCACTCTATATCGTCATGATTCTTACTGTCGTTGTCGTTTATTTTGTCGTGACCGAGACGGTTAAACGCGTTTATTATCGGATGACGTCCGGACAGCAGAATACGCTCTCGTAATGCAAGAGATTTCATTTAATGCATATGTTTCATAGAAAAAGTACCGGAGCGGATCAGGGTCTTCTTTTTTGGAAACGCATGGTGAACGGTTGGTCGCTGGTTGCTTTTATGATCTTCGTTCTGCATTTTTTTTCACGAGGATATTTTAAGATTGCCGACAGCTTAATCAGCGTTTTGTATCCGGCCATCCTCACGATCTATACCGGGCAGAAGGAGTTTTCGCGATGGCGCTCGAATCATTTTTCGTCGCGCTTCTTCGGCGAGTGGTTTGTCCTCTTTTGGACCCTCGTATTTATGCTCTTCGTCATTGTCAGCGTTCTATCGCGAGGCACTTATCAAGTGTCATTGGAAATGACGACCACCTATCTCGCCGTTGTCACTATCTATGCGGTCACCCTCAAGTCAAAACAGCTCCATTCCCGCCGCTAGGTCCGAGGAGGACGGCAACGTTCCGTTTTCCGATCCGGATCTCAAAAACATATATCTCAAAATGCTGGACTATCTGTCGAGCGGCGACATGGCGGAGCAGCGGCTGATCGATCGTGTTGTCCGTTTGCGTTTGCGTTATCCGCATGCGGAACGCTATCGAAACTATACGGTTGAAAATGCCCGAAAGGTTTTGCCGGCGCTTCGACGGGACGGTTACCTGGATGAAGAGCGGTATGCGAGGCATGTGCTCGAGAAATTGAAAGATAAGAGAGACGGACTTCGCAGTATCCAAAGAAAAATGCTCTCGAGAAAAATTGAGCGTGATCTTGTCACACGGTTGCTGCAGGAATTTGAGCAAACCGGAGAAAAGCAAAATCTGGAAAAAATCATCGCAGCGGCGCAGGGGAAAAAAGAGCGTCTGATCGAAAAATTCGGCTCGCATCCAAAAAAGAAGTATCAGATACGTGCAAAGCTCTACTCGTGGCTTGCCATGCGCGGTTATTCGTCGGAAGAATCCTCCGAAATACTCAAGAAATTATAGAATGGCGAATATTTTTCCTTACATTAGCGCAATTTTTTTTGATAGAATTGACAGGTAGATATTATTATAGTAAAGTATGTATATAGAAAAAATCCGTACATCGTCAACCATCTACCAGCCGTCGCGCTGAAAAGAAAGGGGGATAGCCGCTCAGGCGCTGTGCACCGTCCGACCTGTTTCTGCAAGGGGGGATTTGTGATACTAGATAACAGATTGGAACCGGCAAGGGAATCAGGCGCGCTGACAGCGCGCAGAACCAGTGGCGTCAGACACGAAGGGGGAAGCACGCGGCTTCGCCGAGAAGTCCGCGATCATCTCCAGGGAGGAGCCACCGTGCAGGAAGTATACGCCATTCTCGGCGCCGAGGGGTACGACTCCGTGCTCGGAGCTCGTGCGATGCGCGCCGCCATCACGGAGGCCCAGGCGCGAGAGTTCGCGCCGAAACTCGACCCGCATCTGCGGACCATTGATCCGGACGAGGTCGCCGGCAACGGTCTCAATCCCGAAGAGCAGGCCATGCTCACCCTGTCCAACAGCGACGACGAAGAGGTGTAGATCTCGAACAAGAGGGGCCCGGGTGTCGAAGCGACACGCCGGGCCTCAGAATTTATAAGCTGGGAGGTATCATGCTGTTAAGAAAAAGAAATCTGTATCTGGTGGCTCTTGCCGTTTCGCTCTGCGCAATGCTCGGGAGTTTATATTACAGCGAGATCAAGGGACTGACTCCGTGCACGCTCTGTTGGTATCAAAGAATATTAATGTACCCGATTGTCTTTCTATCACTGATCGGACTACGGTACCGCGACCATATGCTTCCGCGCTATGTACTCCCGCTTTCACTCATCGGCGGTGCGATCGCCGCGTATCATTATGTTATCCAAATGTTTCACCCGGCGGCAGTGAACGGTTTTATCAATTGTACTAAAAACGGCGTATCCTGCACGACGATTGATCTTAGCTATTTCGGATTCGTTACGATTCCTCTCCTGTCCCTCATTGCTTTTCTAATAATAGCCGGTGCCATGTTTGCGGCGCTCCGTACCGGCGATTGGAAGTAACTTTACAGAATGCAGCATCATGTTAGTATTGGCAGGCACTATGGACGACCAAAAAAAGCAGCCCCAGCAACCGCTCGTCACGAAAGATGATAATCCCAACCCGGAATATCAGCGCTTGATCACCGAATATACCAAAAATCCTCTGTACGACATGGTTGTGAAACCGGGCGAGAAGAAGCTGACCGAAAAAAAAGATTCGACGCCGGCGACATCGTAAACCGTGCATTTTTTAGTGCGCAGCGGGGTTGTTCTGTGTTATACTGGTGCTATGCGTGCATCGGAACGGAGGGCCGTATGGCCGAATTTCTTCAAGTTTTATACTGCCGCTCATGCGGCCGTTTCGTGCTGTCTGGCTCTTCTGGGGTTTACGATAGCGCCGGTGTGGCTTGTCGTCAGTAGTGTCATCGCCATCGGCGTCGCAAAGGAAATTTTTGACTCGCTCAGGCCAAAAGATTATTTCGATTTCATCGACATCACGGCCGACGTATTCGGAGTGCTTGCGGCATATGGCGTATGGCAACTCGGACGATTCGTATGACGACGCCGACTGTTAAGCGAACCGCGCTATTTACCTATACCTATCTGATATGTTTCGTCGTCTTCGGTTTATGGCAGCAGAATTATGAATTCATATTTTACAGTTTTATTATTCTTAGTTTTCTTATTGCTACGTTGCTCGTCTATCGTCACGTCGAGCTCTCATCGTGGATAATCGTCAGTTTATCGTTTTTCGGCTTGCTCCACCTGGCTGCCGGCAATGTGAGGATTAACGGTATTCGCCTTTACGAGCTGGCGATCAATGGTGGTCGCTATCATTTTGACAATATCGTACATTTTTTCGGGGGCCTCCTCGTAACGCTCATTCTCTTTAATCTTTTATATCCCTTCATTGATGAGCGGGTTCAGCGGCGGTACATCATTTTTTACGGGCTTGTCATTCTTATGGCGCTCGGGGTTGGGTCGATTAACGAACTGGTGGAATTTATCGCGTATTTGACGTTCGGTGTTCTGGTGCGGGTTGGCGACTATTACAACAACTCGCTTGATATCGTTTTTAATACCCTTGGTTCGATCGTCGCTGTGGTTATTATCCATTTGTTCTCCCGCCGTCGCGTAACATTAATCGAGTGACTATGCCCCAGAATCATTCGTGGCATAAGGCGTGGGTCGTGAGCGTCGACATGGGTTACGGACACCAGCGTGCAGCGCATCCGTTGCGGCATCTTGCCTATGACGGCATTGTGAACGCGAATTCGTATAACGGAATTCCTGCCGAGGATCGAAATGTCTGGCGGAATACGCGCAGGTTTTATGAGTTTGTTTCACGGTTTAAGCATGTTCCGGTTATCGGAGACGATGTTTTTCGCCTCTACGATAAGCTTCAGACCATTCCCGATTACTATCCGGAGCGGGACCTGTCGCAGCCGACTATGCAGGTGCGGCAGGTGTTGTCGCTTATCAGGAAGCGGCAATGGGGAAAGCACCTTATCATGAAGTTGTCAAAAAAACCGTTACCGCTCGTGACGACGTTCTTCGTCCCCGCGTTCATGGCGGAATATTACAAGTACCCCGGTGAAATCTACTGCATAGCCACGGATACCGACATCAGCCGTGCCTGGGTGACCGAATTCCCCTCAAGAACGCGTATCAAATATTTTGCTCCCACATACCGTGTTGCGGATCGTCTTCGTTTGTACGGCGTGAAACGGCAAAACATTTTTCTGACGGGCTTTCCGTTACCGGACGAGAACCTCGGTGGGCCCGATCTGCACATCGCCAAACGGGATACCGCTTTTCGCCTGGTGAATCTGGATCCCGATCGCCGCTATGTAATGCACCACCTCGAGGTTATTCAGGCGCACCTGGGCCGACGCCGGTTGCCTGTTCAATCTTTGCATCCGTTGATGCTCACGTTTCCCGTGGGCGGCGCCGGTGCCCAGCGGGAGCTGGCGGTCATCATCCTTAATAGTTTGCGGCAAAAGATACAGCAGCACCATATTTCGTATACGATGGTCGCCGGCATTCACAATGAGGTGGCAAGTTATTTTAAGAAAGCCGTGCGGGATGCAGGTCTTTGGTCCGAGCTCGACAGGCACGTGCACATCATGTATGCACAAACTAAGGATGAATATTTCACGAAATTCAATCACCTGCTCCGCACGACGGATATCCTCTGGACAAAGCCCTCGGAGCTGAGTTTTTATACCGCGCTGGGGCTTCCTCTGGTTATCGCGCCGCCGATCGGATCCCAGGAAGTGTATAACCGACATTGGATTGAGTCGATCGGAGCAGGCACGCCGCAAGAGGATCCGGCGTATGCGCATGAATGGCTCTTCGACTGGCTCAAGAGCGGTTGGCTGGCAGAGGCAGCCATGGAGGGTTTTGTGGAAGGTCCGCAACTTGGGACCTACAACATTGAGCGGATAGTAACGGAGCACGGTAAAGGCATGCACGCTATCGAGAGCACCTTGCTGTATTAGCGTGGGATAGCAGAGCAAAATGCCATTGTGCTAGAGGATATGAACAGATGAATATTGACAAAAGATTATATTCATGGTATGGTGATTTATCAGAATTATGAGAAACGATTTACAGAATAAGAAGGGGAAGCCCAAAAAGTCAGGAAAAAAAATACGCGCCATCGAGCGGTTATTGCTTCTGGGCGCAGCCCTTGGTATCGTGTGGTGGAAACGTATGCCGCAGCAGAAAAAAAAGAATTTTGAGGGCAAACTTCAACGCATCGGTCGCCATTTCGCCGATTATCTGATTCCGCACGAACGGAATCAATATCGGCCGAAAGTTTTTCATCCGCACGTCGCGAAGCATATTGTAGTATTCGTGCTGCTTTTTAAGGTAGCGATCGCCGGTGCGCTTTTCGCCCTGTATCCCAGCGCCGCACGGCTGACCGCGGACGTACAGCAGCAGATGTATCAGCTCATCAACAGTTATCGTCAGCAAAAAAATATTATTCCCCTCCGTGAGAGCGGTTATTTGGAGAGCGTCGCTTATGCGAAAGGATCAGACATGCTGGCGAACAATTACTTCAGTCATTTTGGGGCCGACGGAAAGAAACCCTGGCAATGGATCGACACGAGTCAGTATCCGTACAAAGCGATGGGAGAAAATCTGGCTATGGATTTTTTGACCGCACCCGCCGTATTGAAGGCATTTCAAAACAGTCCGACGCATGACCGTAATTTGGTAAACACCGCATATGCGGATATCGGTATTGCGGTACTGAACGGATACCTTGACGGGCATATTACGAACCTCATGGTTGTTTTTTTTGGAAGCGAAAAACCGGTCGTAGCACTCGCTTCGTCCCAGCCGAAGACCGTTGCGCCGGTAGAACCGGCGAAAACGGCGACGACGGTTGCGACGCAGCCGCCCAAAGTCGCGGACCTACCCGTTCCTCCGCCACAGCAGGAACCGGTAACGCCGGTCGCTCCGGCACCGGTGACTACAACGGCACCTGAGAAGGTACAACCGACGACCACGGTGGCCGGCGCAGAGATTGCCAATGATGCAACGGGTGCCGGCGTTACACGAGCGATCGCTCCACAGGGAATATCGGCGGGCGGCGGTACCTATTTTGGAGAACTTGTCCAGGGCGCGCATTTCTCGCAGGGGAGCTTGATGCAGACGATCACCGCATGGTCGGATCGGTTCCTGGGAGCACTCCTTCTGGTATTCATCGCCCTCTTCATTATCAATATCGTAGTTAAGTTCCGCGTTCAGCACGTGCCGACGATAGCCAACAGTGTCCTGCTTATTGCCACGATTGCCGTGCTATTGTACGTGAATGTTCACAGCGCCGAGGCGCTTGGCGAACAGATCCGCATCTTGGGATTTATGCTCCGATAGACAGAGTACGTCTGTGGTATACCCCGTGAGATAAGCACCGTTTTACTCGCACGGATTTTGGACGGTTTTTCACACCGGGGGCGTTTCCTTGAGCGCCTATTTAACAGTTAGTATCTCACGGGGTATACTTATTCCATGGTCGTCCGTTCGCTTGATGTCAGATCCTATAAGAGTTTTTTACGGCCGGTGTCGTTTCCGCTGTCACCGGAATGTAACGTATTTATCGGACCGAACAATTGCGGCAAAACGAATCTTCTGGATGCGATAGATTTCTTGGCTCATCCTGAAAAAGATCCGAGCCGGCTCCATCACCATCGTGCGAACATGGAGGCGGCGTTTTCGTTTAATGACGCCGAAGCAAAGCGTTTCGGAATGCACGGCGTCACGATTGTGGGTAAGCACTATACGGTTGAGATTCGCGGTCACGGGGCAGAGGCAGTGACGGAAGAAATAGAGCAGTACGTGTCATCGCGCGTTCGAATGCTGAGTTACGAAAGCTTTACCGAATTCGAGCAGATAGAATCCGACTATCTTTCGCTTGCGCAAAAATATCCGGAGGTTTTCGACAGATTTTCACGGCTCATGCGCCAACATTTTCCCGAGATCGAGGGCATAACCACGATCGTTGACGAAGCGACGGAGGATTTTGGCTCGGTTTCACTCGGCAGCAGGTCAATCACCATTGATCGTTTGGGCGGCGGCTTCAGGCGCGTGCTCGTAATGCTCCTGTATGCGCTCCACCCCGATTATTCTATAATTCTGATTGACGAGCCGGAGATACATTTGCATCCCGGTATGATAAAAAAACTTTTGCATATCATACACGGCGGAGCGATGAACCAGCTCATCGTAACGACGCACTCTCCGCTTTTTATCACGGCCGAATGGCTCTCGCAGGTATATCGCGTGCTCAAAGACGAGCAGGGCAGTACCGTGTATTCGCTGGCGCAGCAACCCGTTGCGATCGATCGGCAACGCCTCGTTCAGGAATTGAATGCGGATAATCTGGAAATGTTCTTTGCCGATAAGGTGCTTGTCGTTGAGGGGGTTTCTGACCGGATACTGATGCGAGGCCTGATCGACCGGTTTTACCAGGGGTCGCTCGACATCAAAGTTATTTATACGCACGGTAAATCCAATATTGATATCTATAGGCAGCTGATGAGTTGTTTTCATATCCCATATCTTGTTATGCTCGATCGCGACGCTTTGCCTGCGATAGCGGATGAGTTGCACATTCGTCACTTGCTTCGGCACGATTGGCGTGAATCGAATACGGTTCTTGCCGCCGAGCTTCTCAAGCACCACATCGTCATTTTGGACAACGGATCGATAGAGCAGAATTACCCCAAACAGTACCAGCGTGACGACAGTAAGCCGCTGAATGCGCTGTTCGCGTCGGTCAACATCACACCGGAGGAGTTCCAGTCACCGCGCATGAAAAATTTGCGGGATATCATCCAGAACCTCTAGAGCGATCTTTTGCACATCACGTATCGCTATGCTACAATAATTGCCGGAGACAATAGTAAGAGTATGCAAATTGCTCATCTGGCTGCCGCCGAGCCAAAGTGCAACTGCGATCGTTGCGATTGCGGATGCTCGTGTGCGACCGACGGCAGCGAGGAGTGTGCGTGCGGTTACGCCTGCTCCTGCGGTCACTAATTGAGATGCGCACGGGGCCTTCTGTTTGGGGGCCTTCGTTCTCGTATCGTCATACGCTTTTTCAGAAATGAATTGGCTCTATATTATTCTCATATCGTATTTTATTTTATCGATCAGTAATCTGGTAGATAAAATTTTTTTATCGAAGATCGTTACGGAGAGCATCGTGTATGCCATCTGGGTCAGCCTCTTAAGCGTTTTTGTCGTTCTCTTGTTGGTGCTGGACGTCCTGTTTAACCGGGCGACCGGTTTGACGAGTTCAAGCTTCGGCGATCTGAGCTTCATGACACCCTGGTTCGTCGTTCTGGCGGTCTTTATCGGAGTGCTTTTCACCCTCGCGATTTATCTGCTCTATACCGCGTTGCAGCGGGGAGAGGCGTCACGAATCATCCCGCTGATCGGCGGGAGCATGCCGGTCATTATCTATGCGATGACGTTTTGGTATGAGCCCTTGAATGCAAGCAGAACGATATCCTTTTTTCTCCTTGTTGCGGGCACGGTGCTTATTTCGGTCACGCCAGGCGGCAAACATCCCGCCAGCATGAAGAACGGAACGTACATTGCTCTTGGCGCATCGGTTTCTTTCGCGCTGTTTTTCGTTTTAAGTCAGTATTTATTTCGCTCGCAGGGTTTTTTGAACGGTATCGTATGGCCGCGTCTCGGTACGGCGATTGCGCTCATTGTCCTGTTCACGAATGAACCGATTCGAAAAAAAATGCTTGACAGTTTACGCCACCTTTCGTTTCGGATGCGAAGCATTTGGGTAACGAGCCAGTGTCTTGGCGCCGTGGGATTTGTCGGGCAACAGTATGCGATTTCCTTGCCGAACGTCAGCGTAGCGCTCGTATCGGCGTTGCAGAGCACGCAGTACGTGTATATTCTGATTATGGCAACGCTCATGACCGTCTTTCGCCCGAAACTTCTTAAGGAGCACCTGAGCTGGCGGGTACTTCTGATGAAATTGGTAGCCCTTGGAAGCATCGGAGCGGGTTTGTTTTTTGTCTCACTATGATACGTCGTCGCAACCGAATAGCGCTCGTCACGCTCGTCGTTGGCATGGCGTGGCTCTTCTGGTATTTGAAATTCGCCGCCCATCAGGCGACGTTGCAGCTTGATGCGGTGCCGGACAATTTTTGGGGCGTTACCTTTTCAAAGAAATATGCCGAAGAATTGGGGCTGGACTGGCGCCAGGCGTATCTCTCGGTTATCGACGATTTACAGGCACGGAATATCCGGTTGCCGGTGTATTGGGATCAGGTTGAAACATCGGCCGGCGCCTTTGATTTTACCGATTACGACTGGATGCTTGCCGAGGGTGCAAAGCGCAAAGTGCGTTTCGTTCTTGCCGTCGGCAGACGTTTACCGCGCTGGCCGGAATGTCACACTCCGGCCTGGCTGAGCGGCGCTCCCGAGACGGATGTCGACCGGAAACAAGCCGAAGCGGTTGAGAGAATGATCGAGCATTTCAAGCCGCAGGAGTCGATCCGGTACTGGCAGATAGAGAACGAGTATTTTTTTCCGTGGTTTGGCCTGTGCCCCAAGGCGAATCGCGACTTGATCCGCGAAGAAATTTCCTATTTGAAAAAAACGGATCCGCGGCCGATTGTTCTGACCGACTCCGGCGAGCTCAACAGCTGGCGTGATGCCGCGGCGCAGAGCGATATTCTGGGTATTACCATTTATCGGATTGTATGGAACAATTACTTCGGCTACTTCCGCTGGCCGTGGCCAGCAGCGCTCTATCGTTTTAAGGCGCGATTGGCCGGCAAATCGCAGGATCACATGATGGTTGCCGAGCTTCAGGCCGAGCCATGGCCGTCGCAGTTCCGCAGTTTGCAGGATTTGCGTCCCGATGAAGCCCGCGCGTTGTTCCCCACGAGACAACTTGAAACAAACAGTGAAATTGCGCGCCGCACAGGTTTTACCGCGGCCTACTATTGGGGCGTTGAGTGGTGGTATTGGATGAAGCAAAAGGGAATCCCCGAGTATTGGGATAGTGCGCGAAACATCATACAGCATGCCAACAGATAAAAAATTAAGCACACGGACCGTTCGGGTCATTCTTGCCGGTTACGCCGTCATAGCGCTGACGTTGCTATTGCTTTCAATCGCGAATTACCCGGTACAGTGGCGCAAGGAGGCGAACAACGAACGTCGGCGGTATCTGTCGGTGTACGCACAGGCGATCGAGTATGCCGCTTTGGATCACGACGGTGCGCTTTTCCCGCTGCCTGCCGAGCCTGCGGTGATCGCAAATATTGATTCGTGCACGTTCTACTGTACGGCGTTGCAACGAACGATACCGTGCATAAATCTGGAGAAGGATCTTGTGCCGGATTATATGTCAAAGATGCTGCGCGATCCTTTTCTCGATTCCATGACAACAACGGGATTCTATGTTTCCCGCATGGGTTCACGGCTGACCCTTGGCTCGTGTGCTGCATTTTTCAATCAGCGAATTAATCTAACGAAGGACCTCTAAAGCGGCTCCGGCCGGCATGCAAACGAGAGTTTGTGCTTTTTTTGATTTCTTAGTATAATAAACGCGTTTTTAAACCAAAACGAATAACAAAAATATGAGATTTTTTAATGAGGAGGCGCGGCGCTACTTGTTGCAGACCATGCTCGCGCGCTAATCGGTCCAAGGCCCGATTTTTTTGTTAGTTCAAGCATGATAGAGCACCGCAACAGCCGACTGAACATCATCTTCGTTTTTTGGTTTCTTGCCGTGGCGGTACTGCCGTCTGCGGCGGTAGCGCTATTCGCGTACGCGGCCGGTCAGCAGTCGATCCGAGAAACGGCCGTGAGATCGCTTGCGACCGCGTCTCGTTTTACCGAGCATCGCGTGCAGCAGTTCGCTCTGAGTGAAGTTAACCTGCTGCATACCCTTGTCGAGCAGGCGGCGGCGACTATTCCTGACGGTGCGCGTGTTACCGCGATACAGCACGTCATTGATGCGGCGATGACCCTCAAGAGCCGTAAGTTGTTCAGCATCGGTCCGGACGGTACCGTACACTACCCGAGGGAGAGCGCAGACACGTTTGCGTGGATCGCATCCCGTCAGCACGTGCCTTTCTTTCAGGTTGCCGATGGCAAGCCGATCGTCGGCTATTACGAGCCCGGAGCAGACCGATGGCTGATTGCGGTGTATCCGCCGGGTTTGCTCTCGTCGCTCGTGCATCAGGATATCAATGACGTGCGTTACGTGAGCCAGGATTTCGCGATCGGCGGTTTTGACGATATCGGTAGTACGGCCGACGTGCTGCTGCTGTCCGCCGAAGGTTTTCCCTTGAGCGATTCGCTGATGCAGGAAATTGCGGACCGTAGTCAGCCGTTTGATCTGCGGCTCAGTCAGTGGCTTCGGACCAGCCGCGACAATGTGCTTACGGTACGTGCGTCACTTTCCGGCCGCGATGTCCTGCTGCTTGCGCGGCGTGCTTTTGTTTTTGGTTCTCCGTATGTATTTCTCGCGACGATCGAATACGACGAGATAGCCGCACGTCTGTATGGCAGCTACCGGGCGTTCGTTATCACCTATATACTCGCGCTGGTGGCCATTTTGGCGATTCTGTATATTTTCGTTCGCAGCGTCACCAACACGATTATCCGTCCTATACAGGAGACGATTCGTAATTTGATGCGATCGAGCTCATTTATCAGTCAGAGTGTCTCGTCGAATGAAAAAACGTCGGCAACGCAGGCACGTGTCGCGGATACGCTCCAAAAAAATTATGAAAGCCAAGCGGAGGATCTTGCCGGCGTAAATCATGAGATTTCTGAGATTGCTTCTTCACTCGAAGGTATCAGCACGCAGACACGCGCAGCGACTAAGAATGTTACACGGATCGACACGCTCGCCGCGCAGGGCGAACGGGAAGCTACCGAAGCGCGGGAAAGTATTACGAGCATTAAACGATTATCGACTGCCCATGAGGTGCTGCTCGCGACGCTGCAGCGGTATAGCGAGCAGGTTGATGCCATCGCGGCGGATGTCCGTCGCATCGCGAACGCGACGAACTATTTGAGTTTGAACGCAACGATAGAAGCGTCAAAAGTCAGCGGCGCGATGAAGAGCGTTTCGTCGCTTGTTTCCGAAGTCAGTCGCCTGACGCTGGTGAGCAAGGACGCGACGGTTCGCATCAACGAACTGGTCACGACGATCCAGAACCAGCTCCAGAAAAGCAAGGAAACTTCGAGTGCCGAACGTAAGGAAGCAGAAAGCAGCATCGTTGTGATCGATAAGGCGCTGCGCAGTTTGGAGGCGATGTCGCACGAGGCGAAGCAAATCTCTCAGAACGTTCGGGCAATCGATGAAGAGACCTCACGGCAGGCAAAGAGCACGGAAGACATGGCCGGGCATGCAAAAGATTTGACGGTGAAGGCGAAGGGCATACTGCGGGGGGCAGCCCGATTGAACGCTTTAGTCGACGAGCAGCAGAAAGGAACCAAGGCAAGCAGCAGCGCCGTCGTCAAACTGGCTGACATCGTCAGCCGTCTGAGCAAGCTAATTGGCGCGCGACGATCATAGCTATGGCTCGAATAGCGCGACAACAGAGTTACGTACAATTCACGGTAGGGGAGGGCCTCTACGCGTTACCTTTGAGCGTGGTTGAGGGCGTCGCGGCGCTGCCCGAGATCGTTGCCGTGCCCGGAACGAATTCGCGAATCATGCTGGGCCTTGCGTACATCGTCGGGCAGATCATGACCGTCGTGGACATTGCGCCGCTTTTTAACCGGGGGGCAACGGAACATGCCCGTCAGGTATTAATTGTGCAAGCGGATGGTGAATATTATGCGATCAAAGCGGATTCCGTCGGCAGCGTCATCACCACCGCATCATTTTCTGAAAAACCGAGTACCCACGACGAGTATTCGGCAGGAGTGCTTATGATCAAGGACCGGAGCGGCATAATCCTGAATGTCCCGAAACTGGTGCAAACGATATGCAGTTGATTCAATACAAGAGATTGTTTTTGAGCGAAGCACGTTCCCGGCTCAAGCAGCTCGAGGACGCTCTCTTACAGCTGGAAAAAACGCCCGATGCGCGGCAGCACGTGGAAGCGGTATTGCTGACGTTGCACGGTTTGAAAAGCGATGCGGCGACGATGAGTTATCTGCATCTTGCGAATGCCGTACACAGCATCGAGGAACTATTTTTAGCCGCGAAGCAGCGAAAGGAGCCGGTTGCGAGCGATGTGCTCGATCATCTGTTCATGGCCATTGATGCGTTCCGTGACGATCTGGCGCATATCGAACGGGACAACACCGAGATCGATCTGGGTCCGGCAACAGCATTTATTCTCCGCAAGACATCACCGGTTGCTTTGAAAAAAAAGAACGCGGTGGAAGTTCCTGCTCGGAAAGAGGACGTGTATGCGCCGCTTGCATCGTATGTCGAAGTGAGTTCCGAACAGCTCGACGCCGTTCTTTCCATGTCGAACGACATCATTGCGACGAATCAGCAAATGCAGCGGCTGGTTCAGCGAAACGATGCCGGAGGTGTTCGTCTGAGCTCGCACACACTCGCGGCGCAGGCAAGCAATTTACGGGAAGCGGTTGTCACCATGAAAATGATCCCGTTGAAGCAATATTTTGCATTCATCTCGCGCCTGGTGCGCGACCTGGCTCGCGAACAGAGAAAATTCATCACGCTCGAGTTTCGTGACAATAACCTTCGTTTTGAGCGATTCATACTCGAGTCGATCCGTGAAGCATGCGTACAGCTCGTGAAGAATGCCGTTACGCACGGTTTTCGTGAGGGGGAGAGCGGGAAAGTGAGCGTTGTATTCGGGTTCAAGTCAGACCGGATTTTTATCAGCGTCATTGATACCGGACACGGAATTGACTGGGTGACGCTGAAGCGCGTCGCCGGTGAGACCGATCCCTCGGTGCGAAAAGCGCGCATGACGCCGGCCCTCCAGGATAAACTTCTTTTTGAAGCCGGCGTCAGTTCCCGGCCGGAAGCTACCCTCGCCTCGGGGCGCGGTTTGGGGTTGCAGCTCGTTGCGCAAACGGCGGGCGCTCTTGGCGGCACGATTACCGCGATCTCGCAATCGCGCGGCAGGGGACGCGGCGCGCGGTTTGACCTGACCGTTCCCGTTACCCCGACGCTTTTCCGGGCGCTTACGTGGCGCTGGGGTCCCTACTATTTTGCTCTTCCTTTATTCACTATTGAGAACGTTATACAATTAACGGAGCGTGCCCCCATGATCGGGAGGCAGAGTTTTACGTATAAAAACAAACATATCACCGTGTTTAATCTTACCCGGACACTCGGTATTTCGTTGACCGACGAGAACGCGCTCGTCGGCACCGTTGCACTCGTGCAGCACTCGGGAAAATTGGTGGCACTCCCGCTGCCCACATCGGTCAGCGAGCAGGAGCTTATCTTGCAGCGAATCACGTCAATCGCAAAGAACAAGTTTATCATGGGGGCCGCAGTGTCCCAGGAAAGCATTCCGGTTGTCATCCTTAATTATCGGGCATTATTTTCATGACCATGGCCAAAGGGAAATTGCTTTTCATCGATGACGATAATTTTCTGCGCAAGGTTTACCAGGCGGAACTGGTGGACAAGGGTTTTGACGTGACGCTCGCTGTCGACGGTGCGGACGGCCTTGAGAAAGTTGCGGCAAGCCGCCCCGACCTCATCATCCTGGATTTGATAATGCCGAAAAAGAACGGCTTCGAAGTCCTCGCCGATCTGCAGCGCTATGAAGATACGCGTTCGATTCCGGTGATCGTTCTCTCGAATCTTGCGCAGAGCGAGGACCAAAAACGAGCGCTCGACTTGGGAGCAGTGGATTATTTGGTGAAGGACAATACAACGCTGGATATCATCGCTGAGAAGATCGAGCAGCACCTGAGCAAGGTGCGGAATGGCCACACGGCGGCACCGGCGGAACAATCACTTTCCGGGGAGCTGAAACGACGAAAAGAAACCGAAGCCGAAAATACTCCGTCGCAGGAATCAATGCCGAAGGGAACCGCAGCGACGCCGCCCGCTTCGTCCCGAACGCACAATTTTTGTTCATCGTGCGGTACAAAAGTCAAGAAAGAGGATAAATTCTGTCCCAACTGTGGGGCACGGATGGACTAACGTATGCTGGATAATCAAGTCATAATCGAGGCGATCAAAAAAATCGGGGTCGCGACCGAGCAGGTTCTGACCGAAGCGGTAAGCATCGCAGAGAAGGAAAATAAATCTCTGGAAGATATTTTAATAGAGCGCGATATCGTAAAACCCGAACAATTCGGTCAGCTCGTCGCAACCATGTATAAAGTAAAATTCGCAGATCTGCGAAAGGAGAACACGGCGCCGGATCTATTGGCGTTGCTCCCGGAAGTCGTTGCCATCAAGAAGAAGTGCATATTCTTCAAACGCGACGCCGACGGGTTGAAGCTCGCGATGCATGACCCCGACGATTACAGCTTCATCAAGTTGCTCGAGAAAAAGACCGGGGAGCGCGTGTTGCCGTATTTCAGTCCGTCCATCCTGATTACGCAGGCGCTCGCGCAATATCGCGCCAATATTAAGGAGCACTTTGAAGACATCATCAAAGTCAACGCCCTCAAGGCAAAGGGCGCGAGAGCGGAAGACATATCCATCGTCCGCATCGTGGATACGCTTATCGAGTACGGGTTTCACAATAAGGCATCCGACGTCCATATTGAGTCGCGCAAAGAGGACCTGCTGATCCGTTTCCGTATCGACGGTCTGCTACATGACGTACTGACGCTGCCGCTCGAATTGCATGAGCTCATCGTGACGCGCATTAAAATTTTAAGCCGTCTCCGAACGGATGAACACCGGTCCGCTCAGGACGGCAAGATGGTGATGGTTGTCGCAAAGCAGGAGATCGACGTCCGCGTCTCGGTATTGCCGACGACGCTCGGCGAGAAAGTCGTCATGCGTTTATTGACACCCGACACCCGCCTGACCTCTCTCGAGGAGCTCGGCTTAAGCCAGCACGACCTGCAGCTGCTGCATAGCGCGATAGCAAAGCCGCACGGCATGATGCTCTCGACCGGTCCAACCGGCAGCGGTAAGACCACGACGCTCTACAGCATGCTGCGTCTGGTAAATTCGCGGGATGTGAATATTTCCACGATCGAAGATCCGGTCGAGTATTACCTCGAGGGCGTCAATCAGGTACAGGTCAACTCGAAGACGAATTTGACGTTCGCGAACGGGCTTCGATCGCTCTTGCGCCAGGATCCGGACATCATCATGGTCGGAGAAATTCGCGATCAGGAGACCGCATCCATCGCCATCAACGCCGCGATGACGGGCCATCTTGTTCTTTCCACGCTGCATACGAATGATGCGGCGACATCGCTCCCGCGTCTCTATGACATGCACGTCGAGCCGTTCCTGATCGCCTCGACGATCGACATTATCGTCGCTCAACGTCTGGTCAGGCGGATCTGCCAGAAGTGCATCACCAGTTACAGCATATCCGAAGACGAGTTGCATAAGCTTTTTGGCGACCAGGTCGACGTGAGCAGGTTCGTGTACGAAGGACAGGCGCGCGTATACAAGGGAAAGGGTGACGCATCCTGCGCGTATACCGGGTACCAGGGTCGTCTTGGCGTCTTTGAAGTCCTCGAAATGAACGACAAGATTCGGGAGCTTGTGGTGAACAAAGCCGACGCCGATCGGATCCGCGAAACGGCGCGAAAACATGGTATGATTACCATGCTTGAGGACGGTTTGGAGAAGGTGTTTATCGGGAGAACGACCATTGAAGAAATTATTCGTGTCGTAAAAGGATAGTATGCAATTTCGTTATCAAGTACTTGACGCAAATAAGAAACTTCTTCAGGGGGATGTCGAGGCCGATTCCTTGAAATCCGCACGCATCTCGCTCCTGCACCAGGGGTACGATGTTCTTCTTTTGGAGTCAGTCCAGAAGCGGTATGTCAAGTTCGAATGGAAACGAGTCGGTTTCGTTAAGCAAAAGGATAAGATGCTTTTTGTGAAGCATCTCTCGCTGATGATCAAATCGGGGATGGTACTGGATGAAAGCTTAGAGACGCTCTATGAACAATCGGAAGGTCGCATGCGGTCTATTGTCCGTCGGCTGACCGAACTGGTGCGTAAGGGGAATCTTCTTTCCGACGGGCTGAAGCTGTTCCCGTACACGTTCAATGAATTTTTCGTGAACATGATACGCGTCGGAGAAAAGAGCGGGTCGCTTGAGCAAACATTGATCAATCTGAGCGTGAAGCTGAAAAAAGATCACGATCTCAACTCCAAAGTTCGAGGGGCGCTCATGTATCCGATGATCGTGATGATTGCGTTGGGGGGCCTGGTCTTCACGCTTGCCGTTTATATCTTGCCGAAGCTTTTGCGTTTCTTTAAGGAGCTCACCGTAACGATTCCGACTATGACACGGATTTTTATTGCGGCATCGGAGTTGTTCGAAAAATATTGGTACGTCGGGATGCTGGGTTTGACCGGGCTCCTGGTACTTGTTGTCGTGATGAATCGGCTCCCGAAGACGAAAAATATCATACACTGGTTCGTGTATCATCTGCCCATCAGCCATAAATTCAGTAAATCCTCAAACCTCGCAAATTTTTGCAGATCGATGAACATTATGCTGCAGCACGGCGTTACGATCGATGAAGCGCTCGACATCATGACGCGTGCGACCACCAGTACTCTGTACCAGGTACGGCTGCGACATGTGCTCGATGCCGTTCGAACCGGCAGAACGATCTCCGAAGGTTTGCAGGAATATCCCAAATTTTTTCCACCAATCATCACGCGCATGATTCACGTCGGAGAGGTCTCGGGAAATCTGGCTGAAACATTCGAATATCTCGCCGAGTTTTTTGAAGACGACGTCGACGCACTTTCGAAGAATCTTTCCGTCACGCTGGAGCCGGTTCTGCTGCTGGTCATCGGGTCACTCGTCGGTTTTATGGCCCTTGCGATTATCTCACCGATCTATC
>MHKK01000027.1:0-2746 GCA_001818365.1 Candidatus Komeilibacteria bacterium RIFCSPHIGHO2_01_FULL_52_14 | reverse complement strand
GTAATGCTGGAAAGCTGGGCTTATCCAACACCGCCTTTAGCATCAAAAGTAATGCTGGAAAGCTGGGTTTACCCAGCACCACTTTTGGTGCTAAAAGTGGTGCTGGGTTTACAATACTTGAAGTTATCATTGTTGTCGGTATTGTGCTCATCGTTATTGCGACCGTCTTGCCGCGATTTTTGGACCCCAGCTCGGTTGGCGGAGACCGCACCGCGGACGATGCCTACGATCTTGCCCACCTTTTTTCCGTAGCGCAATCGCTCGCACAGAGCAGCAGCGACAACGATCATTGGGGGATCCATCTTATCGGCGGCTCAACGGCCGATTGCGGGTCCACCACGATTGTCGATTGTGCTGTGCTGTATAAAGGGAGATCATACACATCGCGCGATACCGGCTATGATCAGATTTTCGTTCTTTCGGGTTCGAATTCCTTTGCTTCGGTCGAGGACGCGGATTTTTATTTTAATAAGCGGAATGCGTTCATGCAGGATCTGGTTTCGATACTGCCGCGGCCTGTTGCCCGCTTCGCTTTCGCGGCGAGCTCAACCGTTGATATCACCGGCAACGGGCATGACGGTTCGTTTATCGACGGAGGATACTACGCAACGACGACGGGCTGTTCGCTTGATTCCTCATGCTTCTACTTTGATGCTTTTTGCTCAACCAGCGGCACTCGATGCAGCTTGACCTCCGCAGAGAATGCAGATGATTGCAGTCCGGCCGGCGGCATCTGCCAGGGCTCCTATATCAGCGTTCCCGATGATATGAGCTTGCGGGCATCCCAGTTCAGCGTGACCGCATGGGTACGCCCTGATCATGTATCAACCGAAGGAGGCATAACGGGACTCGCGATAATAGGAAAAACGGATTTGGGCGCGGGCTGGCTCGTGTATAATGATCCCGCTACGTCGAAGCTCTGTTTTTATACCACGAGTCAGAGCTATAAGATTTGCTCCGATTCCATCCTCACTGTCGGCCAGTGGTATCATGTCGCGGCAACGCTCTCGTCAACCGGCATGCATTACATCTATGTCAACGGGGTGCGCTATGGCCCCAGTACTTCGCTTGCATTTTCTGCTCCGACGACAGCATTGAGCATTGGGGCAACAACAGATCCCGGTTACTACTGGCACGGCTTGATCGACGAGGCGGCATATTACGACAGTACCCTGACGCAGCAACAGGTGCAGCTCATGGCAAAATATACGCATCCGACGAGCACTGCCGGTTTTGAGGGTGTCGCGTGGCCGATATATATTACCGACGGCCCACATAAAGCGACGCTACGGATTTTTAGCGACGGTGCCGCCGTTATTAACGAGAATTCACTGTGATCACCATGCGGAAATTTTCCGAAAAAGGATTTTCAATCGTCGAGATAGTAGTGGCGCTTGGTATTTTTTCTGTGCTCATCTCCGGCGTTACGTTTCTTGCCGTGGGCTCGTATAGCGGTTTTGTCGGCGGCGGAAACAGTCGCGAAGTTGAAAGGTTTGCGAGCGAGGCGGTTGATGCGCTCAACATTATCAAGCAGCGAACATGGACGCTGATCGACTCGAACGACGGCGGGGCAGCCGTAAAGGTTCTTAAGGTCTCGGGCGACTGGACCATCCAGTCCGGCACCGAGACGCGCGGTCTTTTTACCAGGGACATTCGTATTGCGACCGTGCAGCGGGACAGTAACGGAGTCATTGTTACTTCGGACGGCACCGATGATCCGAGCACCAAGAAAGCCACGATAACTATCAGCGCAACCGGCAGAACTGATTATGTCACCGAAGCGTATCTCATCAATTGGGAATCGTACCGTATGTCGCAGACCGACTGGGGCGGCTCGACGGGAACCAATATCTGGACCAGCGGGTCAACCGGCTACTCGACAACGTCCGATATGGATCTGCCAACGTCATCGGGATATCTGATGCTCGCAAGCAGTACCGCCGAATAAAATCGTAAACCCATGGCACAGAAAATAAAAAAGCACAGGAAGAAAATCACGCAGCGCAGAGTTACGCCGGTTCGAAAGCGGAAGCGGCGGATACAACGGCTGCATGAAATGAAGAGCCATCATATTCTGTTGACGCTTATTGCGGTGTTGTTTATTGCTTCGTGGGTATTCGGAGGGTATCAGGATATCCTTGAAACGATACCCAATAAACAGGTCAGGCAGATGAGTCGGCAGGTACAGGTTGCCCATGCTTCAACGGCTGGTCCGAGCGTGCTGACGGCGATTACCGCCGGTGCGTCCTGGAATAATGCGACGGTCGCGCGGTTCAACACGAATGATGCTTCCTATGCCGATTGTACGGGCTGCGGGACTACCGGCTGGACTAAATTGACGGCTTTTGGATTCAGTATCCCAAGCACGGCCACCATTAATAGTATTACGGTTCTGACGAACGGACTTGCAAACTCGAACACGGCGGCAAACAGGGATTTCCGCGTTGCTCTTTCCAAGGACGGCACAAACACCGTAGGGACAACCCAGATAGATCAGCGCTTTGCCAAAACCGATGGTAATGTAACTACGGCAGGAATTTTATGGGATACGACATGGAACCCGGCGGAAGTTAATGCGACAACCTTCGGTGTCTTTTATGCGGACGATGATTCAACATCGTTCGCTCTGCAATTCGATTATGTTACGATTACTATTGACTACAGCACTGCTGCCGATGCAACGTGGGTGGTCGGCTCCGCTGATTTTAAGATCTATCAAGATACAACCCTTACTTTTGGAGCTGGC
>MHKK01000026.1 GCA_001818365.1 Candidatus Komeilibacteria bacterium RIFCSPHIGHO2_01_FULL_52_14 | reverse complement strand
CTTTTTATGCTAACAATGGTATGATTAGGCCGGATAATCGTATGACCAAGCTCGAAAAAAGCATCATGAAGACGATCGCGTACTTCGATATGCTCGGATATCCGTTGACCGTAACCGAGACCTGGAAGTGGTTGTATAAGCCCGATGTTCCCGCGAGCGAGCGCACGTATGATGCGGTGGAAAAAGCACTGGAATCGAAAACACTGTCGGCAATTTTTGCCAGGGTGGAAGCATTCTATTGTTTTATCGGACGAGAGCAGGCGGTTTTTGAACGAAAGGTCCGCAATGTCCGTGTTGATCGTCAGATGCGTAAGGCGGTGCTGCTGGCAAAAATTTTGAGATTCATTCCGTACGTACGCATGCTTGCCCTCGTGAGCTCCATCTCTACCGGGAACGTGAAAGAAGACAGCGATATCGATCTGTTCATTGTCACGCAAAAGAACCGGATCTGGCTCACTCGGCTTTTGGTCGTCGGCGTTCTGAAGATCCTGCGTAAACGGCCGACGGCGCAGCGGAAGAAAGATATGTTTTGCGCCAGTTTTTTCGTGTCCGAAGACGCTCTGAATATCGAATCGGGATCGTTCGGTCATGACGACATCTCCTATCAGTACTACGTCGCGAGCATTGTCCCGCTGTATGAAACGCACAAAACATACGAAAAATTTTTGGAAGCGAATCGGTGGCTTTCCGCATACCTTCCGAACGCATATCACGAAGAACGGCTGACGTGGGAGGTTGCATGCCCCGCGTGGCTATCGGTCCTGCACGGTGTTATCGCGATCATCCTCTGGCCGTTGTTTAACGGGCCGCTCTCCGATTGGTATCCGAATATGCAGCTCAAAATAATGCCGGTGCAGCTGAAGGAGCTTGCGAATATCGATTCGCGGGTCATTATCACTGATTGGATGCTTAAGTTTCACGATAAGGATAACCGGCAGGAGCTGAAGCATCGGTGGAGTGAACGGGTACAATTGTATGAACGACACGGAGCACGCTGACAGCGCACTGTTCCGGAGATGGGCGAATCTTCTCGGTGCCGCTGCGATTATTTTGATGCCGTGGCAGGCGAGATGGATTTTTGCCTACCGGACATTGGCCGGTGAGCGTTACGAATACGGGACCATGGGTGTCTATGCCGGAAGCGTTGTCGTTGCTCTTGCAGCCGTCTTTTTTTGGAATGCCTATGGTTTCAGGCGACGACAGGTCACCGTCGTCTGTTCATGGTTTGCATGGCTGATCCTGATGGCGCTTTTTGCAGCCGATGCGCCGTTTGCCATGTGGACCGTAATTCTTATGGTGTGCGCCTTCGGATATTTTCTGATCGCACGGTCTATGGAGCGGCGGAGGCTCACAACGGCGATCATTGCGGGAGGAATCCTGCAATCGTTTATCGCCTGGTGGCAGTTCATCTCGCAGCGGGTAGCCGCAAGTACCCTTCTCGGCGTTGCCGAGCATGCCCCGGTCGTATTGGGTGACTCCGTGGTTGTCATTTTCGGCAAGCGCGTGTTGCGCGCGTACGGTCTGTTGCCGCATCCCAATATCCTCGGCGGCTTTCTTGCCGTAGCTCTCGCAGTGCTGGTTCTGCGGTATATCGAATTTTTGGGCTCTGATGCCACGCCGCGTGATACGAGGCGGTGGGCGCGTTACGTTGCCGGAATTCTTTTTTTATTTTCCGCTCTCCTGATCTCTTTTTCCCGGGCCGCTTTGCTTTCTTTTGTGCTGCTCATGATCCTGTGGTGGCTGCTTTCGCGCTTCCAGCATGCCCCGGCGTTGCGGAACGGGGTGCGGGATGTGCTCGTTCTGTGCGCGGTTCTCGGTATTGTCTTTAATTTTATCGCGGGCAATATCTGGCTTCAGCGTTTTGGCGTCGGTCTGCCGAAGCAGGATGTTGCGACGAGCGAGCAACGGCTGGAGGAACAATCCCTCAGCCAGCGAGCGCAGTCGTATTATGAAGCCGTTGCGCTCTTTACCGTTCGTTCGCTCACGATCGGTGTTGGCCCTGGAAATTACGTCCTACGTCTTTCACGGACATTCGCCGGGTATCCGAGTTATCAGTATCAACCGGTGCATAATTCCTATATCATGGCACTCGTCGAAGTCGGCGCCCTCGGGTGTATTCTTCTGGTATCGCTTTTGTTCCATCTGCTGCACGATGCCTGGAAGGCGGCAGTTCGCGCCACGGCGCCCGGAATGCTCCTGCTGCCGTCGCTGATGCTGCTGATCGGCTGCATCGCGCTGTTCGATCATTATCTTTGGACAAGCTATTTCGGTCAATCGCTTTTCTGGCTTGCAGCGGGGTGCTTTGCCCGTCTTTCACTGAACGAAACACGGTAGAAGGTACGAGTTGTCTTTTTTGTCTTTTTTCCGTACCCTCACCGTGTACAAGTCGCACCAAAGGAGGGCGGCTTTTCTTCTTTGACATGGTTTCCAACATACTGAAACAACATGCAACTTTCCTGGAGGATTACCGATGCTTCTGCGCTACTACAGGTATCCGGCGTTGCAAGAGGGTGCTGCGACTCGCGTTCTGAATACCGTACGCCAGCTCATCGGTCCGTGCGCTCTCGATCTCGCGACCGAATTGTGTTTCTACCTTGAGGTCGAAGGCGGGCTTTCCCGGAGGGAGCAGGCCAGATTGCGGTGGCTTCTCGCCGACGGGTCGGGGTCAAGCAGGTTCGGCACAACCTCTTTCCTGAGGCCGGGCGGAACGTTGTTGAAGATCGGGCCGCTTCTGAATTTTGAGACGACATGGTCGTCGCAGGCGGTTGCCATCTGTCATCGGAGCGGCCGATCGCACGTCCGCCGGATCGAGCAGTTCATGCGCTACCGTTTTTCACAGAGGCTGACGCACAAGGACGAGCAGATCGTCTACGAGCTATTGCATGACCGCATGACGCAGGTGCGCTACGATACAGCGCTCACGACTTTTGCCGTGCATGCAAAGCCGGAACCGGTCAAACGGATTCCGGTGCTGACGCAAGGGCTGGACGCGTTGCAAAAAGCGAACAAGCGTCTCGGTCTTTCGATGGATCAACAGGACCTCGAGATGTACGAGGAATTGTTCGTCAACGTGCTCAAGCGCAACCCGACCGATGTCGAGCTTTTTCAGCTCGGCCAGGCGAACTCCGAGCATTCTCGCCATCACTTCTTCAGAGGACGGCTTGTGATCGACGGGCAACAGGTCCCCCGCACGCTTATGGACATCGTTAAGGAGCCATGGCGGGTAAACCCGGGCAACTCGCTGCTTGCGTTCTGCGATGACAGCTCTGCGCTCAGAGGCGGCGAGGTGCTTGTCACGATACCCGAATCGGTAGATCGGCCGTCACGGTTTTCGCTCAAGAGGATCGTGCTGCATCCGACGCTCACCGCCGAGACACACAATTTTCCCTCCGGTGTTGCGCCGTTCCCCGGTGCCGAAACAGGAACCGGCGGGCGGATTCGCGACAACCAAGCGGTTGGCCGCGGCGGAGCGGTCATTGCAGCCGGCGCAGCGTACTGCGTCGGCAACCTGCATATCCCGCACTACGATTTACCGTGGGAGGAGGATGGGTGGCAGCATCCGGCAGGGCTTGCTTCGCCACTTGAGATTCTGATCAAGGCAAGCAACGGAGCAAGCGACTACGGCAACAAGTTCGGTGAGCCGGTCATCTGCGGGTTCACCAGGTCGTTCGGCATGACGGTCAACGGCGAGTACCGGAGCTGGCTCAAGCCCATCATGTATACGGTCGGTGCCGGTCAGCTTGCCGACGCTCATATCCTCAAAGGCGATCCCGAAGCAGGCATGCTGGTCGTTCAGATCGGCGGACCTGCATATCGGATCGGCATGGGAGGCGGATCAGCAAGTTCGCGTCTGCAAGGCGAGGGTACTGCTGAGCTCGATTTCAGCGCGGTGCAGCGCGGTGATGCCGAAATGGAACAGCGTGTTCATCGCTTCATTCGCGCCTGTACTGAGTTGGATCGGGACAACCCTATCGTCTCGATCCATGACCTTGGCGCAGGCGGCGATTGCAATGCGCTGCCTGAGCTCGTGCACCCGGCCGGTGCGTGCATTGATCTGCGCGCGATTCCGGTCGGAGATCGGACGCTTTCCGCCCTTGAAATTTGGGGCAATGAGTCGCAGGAACGTCACGTGCTGCTCATCCGGCCCGAATCTCTCGGGCTGGTGCGGCGGATCGCACAGAGGGAAGGAACACCTCTCGCGGTCGTTGGCACCGTGACCGGTGACGGGCAGTTTTGTCTCGTTGACGGGAACGATTCCGATCCCGTCGTCGATCTGCCTTTGGATCGGGTACTTGGTGCTCTGCCCCAAAAGACGTTCGATGACGATCGCGTCGTGAAACGCCTGACGCCGTTCGTTCTTCCTGCAGGCGTGACGGTTGCCGAAGCACTTGACCGCGTTCTCCGGCTCCCGTCGGTCGCATCGAAGGATTTTCTCACCGTGAAGGTCGACCGCAGCGTTACCGGACTGGTTGCCCAGCAACAATGTGTCGGCCCGCAGCATGTCACGCTTTGCGATTATGCGGTCATTGCCCAGAGCCACTTCGGCACGACGGGTATCGCCAAATCCCTGGGAGAGCAGCCCATCAAAGGACTCATCTCTCCCGAGAAGATGGCACGGTTTGCTCTTGCGGAAGCGGTGCTGAACATGGCCGGCGCAGCCATCACACAACGGAGCGACATCAAGTGCTCCGCGAACTGGATGCTTGCGGCGAAGCAGCCGGGGGAAGGAGCGTGGCTGTACGATGCAGCCTGTTCGCTCCGCGATGCGTTCATCGCACTCACCGGCGCCATTGACGGCGGCAAGGACAGCTTGTCCATGGCAGTACCGACCAGAGCGCCGGACGGAACCACACATCTCGTTAAGGCGCCCGGGGAACTGGTGATCGCCGCGTACGCTCCAATGCCCGATCTCAATCGCAAAGTCACTCCGGACTTCAAGTTGGAGGGTAATGCGATACTGGTGGTCGATTGCGGGCAAAAAACGTTTCCGCTTGGCGGTTCTGCGCTTGCGCAGGTCTACCGGCAGGTCGGTGACGACTGTCCCGACGTCGATCTTACAGTGCTCTCGCAGGTGTTTGACGCAGTGCAGGAACTCGTCAAGAACAGGGAGATCGTCTCGGTCCATGACGTCAGCGACGGCGGCCTTCTGACTGCCGTACTCGAGATGGCTTTCGCGGGCGTTGTCGGCTGTACGATCGACGTCAACGATGCAACCGATCCATTCGCGTACTGGTTTTCGGAAGAGCCGCGGCTCGTGATCGAATGCGAGTCCGCAGACAGGGTTATTGCCCTTTGTGCCGAACGCGGTATCGCAGCACGACGGATCGGTACCGTCGGAGAGAGCGGCGGTAGTATCACCGCGACCTACAACGGACAAAAGCTTCTCGAAAAGCCCGTGCTGTGTCTGCGCACGCTGTGGCACGAAACAAGCAACCGACTTGATCTGGGCCAGGCAAACCCGGATTGCGTACACGAGGAAAGTGCCTGGAAGCAGGGGCTGGCGACACATCCGCAATTCCGTACCAGCTACGAAGCCGTTGCTACTCCTGCGATGGTGTTTGGAGCTTCGGATCCTCCGAAGGTCGCCGTGCTTCGTGAAGAAGGAACCAACGGCGACCGGGAGCTGGCAGCCGCGTTCATAGCAGCCGGCTTCGAGGCGTGGGACGTTCCGATGCGGGACCTTATCGACGGTCGTATCACCCTCGACGGGTTCCGCGGCGTAGCTTTCCCCGGCGGGTTTTCATTCGCCGATGTTCTGGACGCAGGTAAGGGCTGGGCGAGCGTGATTCGCTTCAATAGGATAGCCGCATCCGAGTTCGAGCGGTTCTACGGGCGCGAAGATACGTTCTCCCTGGGTATCTGCAACGGATGCCAGCTGATGGCACTCCTGGGCTGGGCTCCCTGGAAAGGCCTCCGTAGCAAGGAAAAGCCGCGGTTCATCCGCAACAAGTCGGACCGGTTCGAATCGCGGTTCCCGAGCGTTGTCATCCCCGAAAGCCGCGCCATGATGTTTTCCGGCATGGCCGGCTCTATCCTTGGCGTGTGGGTTGCGCACGGCGAGGGACGCCTCAATTGCGCTCAGGAGCTCGTCACCAAGCTCTTCGACGAGCGGATGGTCGCAATGCAGTATGTTGACCACGAGGGCCATCCCACGATGGCCTACCCGTTCAATCCCAGCGGAACCATCCGCGGTATTGCCGGAGTGTGCTCTCCGGACGGCAGGCACCTTGCATTGATGCCGCATCCCGAGCGCACGTTCTTACCATGGCAGTGGCCGTGGGTACCGGAGCGTTGGAAACCGTTTTCCGTGAGCCCCTGGCTCCGGATGTTCCAAAACGCCTACGACTGGTGTCGAGCTTAGCTTGACTAGTGTCGCGCTGAGCGCGACTGGTGTCAGAAGTAGGCAGAGGAGGCAAAGCTGTCCCTCGGGAGTCGCACGATTCCCGAGGGTTTTTCATTTTTCTTGCAATTTTATTGAAGATGCGTAAGCTAGCGGGGTAGTGTCGTTCTCAGGAGGGGGCGATATTTTTTGTTCCTACCATATCAAGGAGAACATTGTGATGGATATATATCGTGCCGAGGTCATTGACCCTGGTGATCAAGCGTCTCGCCTTGCCAAGCAGATCAACTACGAGAGTTTCTCCAACTGTCCGGCGGTCGACGTGTATCCGCATCAGCCGGGAAATTTCCGAGGACCGGTGGGGTATTCCTGGAAACGGCACATTCTCGAGCAGATGCTGGGTAACCGCTTCACGCTTCACGATACGTTTGACTGGGTGATGCTCGAGGAGATCGAGAACGACGGAGCCGGCGGCAAACCGCAGTTCTTCTCCCTGATTGGAACTCCGAAGGTTTTCGAAGGGCTGGGCTGGGAGATCATTACCATGACTGCGGATGATTTCGCCCGTTCGGGCAGGTTCCCGGCAATCATCGTGAACGAGCTCAACGTGAAGCGGCTCACGAAGGGAAACTTTCCGCTCGTGGAGGAGTGCTATCAGGGATTCGGCCGCGCATGCAGACAAGCGGGACTCGTCAGTTTGACCGGCGAGACCGCTGTCATGAAGCACAGCATCACCGCGTTTTGCGACCAGGACTCCGACGCGCAGCTCATCCTGACTTGGGGCGCCGCCTGCGTGGGGCTTGCCCATCGTGAGAAGCTTATCGACGGTTCCGGTATTAAGCCCGACA
>MHKK01000025.1:7479-8260 GCA_001818365.1 Candidatus Komeilibacteria bacterium RIFCSPHIGHO2_01_FULL_52_14 | reverse complement strand
CGCATTGGCGCGCATTCAGCCGTCGTTCGAACGCCCTGATCGGTATTTTGACGTGAATGCGCTCGGAACCAAAAATATATTGCTTTGCGCAAAGAAGCACGGAGTGCGGCGCGTCGTATACTCCGCCTCATCGTCGGCGTACGGAGATCAGGCGGTGTATCCGCTGACGGAAAAACTACCGCTGACCTCGCAGGCAATGCATCCCTACGGCTCAACGAAACGTATGGGGGAGATGCTGATGCGGGATATGGGTACGGCCACGCATGGGCCGCAAACCGTCTGCCTGCGCTATTTCAACGTCTTCGGACCCCGCCAGACAACCACCGCAGACGGACCGTATGCAACCGTAATCGGAATTTTTTTGGATCAGCTCCGACAGAAAAAACCGCTCACGATCGTGCCTGACGGTAACCAGCGGCGCGACTTTACATGGATCGGCGATGTGGTCCACGCAAACCTGCTTGCCGGTGCATCGAAAAACGTCGGGCAGGGTGAAATCATCAATATCGGCGCTGGTGAGAATCATTCGATCTGGGACGTTGCTCGTCTTGTGCTGGGGGTCCCGAAAGAAACGCCGACGGACGAATTAGTGCGCACGCACAAGTGCGCGATGCTGCCGCCGCGGAAAGGCGAGGTGTTTCAGACGTTGGCAGACAGAACTCTGGCAAAAAAACTGCTTGATTGGGAGCCGGCAATGCGTTTTACCGACGGCATCGCTGAACTGAAAAGCTTGATGCGACTGTAAAAAAATTTCCCCCGCCCGTCTCGTCCTGCAGAGCAG
>MHKK01000025.1:0-7392 GCA_001818365.1 Candidatus Komeilibacteria bacterium RIFCSPHIGHO2_01_FULL_52_14 | reverse complement strand
GGCCGCGAGCGCGGCGGTTATCCTCCGAACGAGGTACCAGAACTTCCGGCGCTTTGCGTGACACGGCCGCACTGCCCTTCGTTTTGCCATCGGTCCCTCCCTGTGGAAATGGAGCTTGTTGAAGTGGAAGAACGCGTTCGCCTCTCTGCATTGAGACGTCTTGGGCCTCCTTTTACTGTTCAATTGTATCTCAATATCGTACGCTCGTCCATGTAAAAAAATACCCACCTTTCGTTGACCTACTCGGTGGGCATGCCGTGCTCGGGCAGCGAGCCCCTGCTAGTCGTGGATCTGGGCCATGGCGTACTCGATGATCTTCTCGACCTTGGCGTGATCGGCGCTTTCATCGAGAAGCTTCGGGTCTACTTCGCCAACGAGGTACACCATGGTGTTGGGAAGAGCGAGGTTCGCGTCACCCTGTCTGCTGTCGATGTACCTCAGGCGGTTGAGGCGATGTTTTGGATGGCCGGCGTGGACTGTCCAGCCGCGCAGGCCCTGGAAGGTATTGCCTGTCCGGTCGACTCCTTCGTAGATGCCGACGGAGCGCACGATGTACCCATGCTCGCCGATGAGCGAAAGACCTGCGACGAGGAACGGTTTTCCGGCGAGCAGGATCTGCATCATCAACTCGCCGTTATCCCTAGCTTTGGAATGGTCCACGCTCGGGGACGGCACCATGAGCCCTGGCGGCATGGTAAGCTCGGCGGGCGGGGTTACTTCCGGTACGGACTCGGGCGGTTTGCAACGTCTCCACAGAGTCATCGTGTCTCCTCTCCGTTTAGGTGAGAGCCGTATGGGAGAACTGGCTGCCTCTATAAAAAATAAGAACAAGTGACGCGTGAAAATAGCATGTGCGTTTTAAAACGTCAAGCCGCCTCATTTAAATGAAAATACATCACGTCGCCGTCGAGCACTGTTTTTTAAGCATAATCTTGACACTGAGGGTATTTTTTGATACGGTCTTCGGTCATCTCTAAGGAGGTGGCCCAGTCCAGATTTCCTGGACATGGATGTCCATTCTACGGAGGAACCGTGAGCAAAGGCAGACAGGTTCCGAACATCGCGGCCGTGGGCGACGCAACGGCGCCCAAGACCGACAAGATCCGCATCGTGAAGATCACGTGCGTCTCCAAGACGCCGTACCTCATGAACCCGATGACCCTCGAGCAGCTCGAGGGTCTCCGCAAGCGCCAGCGCTCGCAGCCGAGGACCGACATCACGCAGGAACAGGACGCGCAGCGCAAGGTCTGCACGAACCCGGCAACGGGCAAGTACGGCTTTCCCGCCGACAACCTGCTCGCCTGCCTCGTGAACGCGGGCAGGAAGGTCAAGACGGGCAAGATGCAGCTCTCGACCGCCAAGGATTCGATCGTTCCTTCGATCCTGGAGCTCGAGGAGGAGTTCCTCGAGTTCCCGCCGACCTGCCAGGAGTGGAAGGTCGACGTGAAGCGGGGGAGGAACCCGAAGGACGGCGTCGCGGTGTGCATCGTGCGGCCCAAGTTCAACCGCTGGGGCTTTCAGGTGACCGTGCGGATCCTCGATTCCGAGATCCACATGGAGACCGTTAGGAAGCTCTTCGAGGTGGCGGGGACCAAGGCCGGATTGGGCGATTTCCGCCCGACGTGCCGCGGTCGGTTCGGCAAGTTCGCGGTCGCGCGTTGGGAAGCCCTCGGCGAGGTCGAGGGCGAGAACGTCGAAGCGCTCGCGAACGAGCTCTTCGGCAAGGAGGAGGTGGCCTGATCGCAGGCTGACCTAGCAGTTGCAGAGGGGGGCGCGAGCTTCGGTTCCGCCCTCCTCATTTCTTTGACAAGCTTATTAATGTCGTACTGCAAGGCCTGGCGTACCTTGGCCTGGCATAGTTAGCTATACTTCGGGGTCCAGCCCTCCTTCCCGAGGGTTTGATCGAGTCCGTTTCGCAATGCGTCTTGGCGCTAGGCGATCAGCTGCTTGCGCACCACGGTCCGTACTCGCACCCCTAGGTTGCCTTCGGGGTTAGTCCCTGACGCAACGTCCGGGATTAACCAATGTTCTTTCCGCTACGCTGCAGTCGCGTTTGTTATTGCACAGCGATCAAAGTTAGTGTTCAGTGCTCTGCGGGGCTCGTTCCGACGGTTTGTCGGGGCGGGTCTTTTTCTTGACCAAGACCCTCATTTTGGATAGGATAGCGGGTTCGTTCATTGACAAATATGTTATCTGTAAGGCCTTAGCCGCATGTCTTAATTGATAGGGATCACATATAGTTCGCTGCGGCTTGGCATCCCGCTGCTGGCTAGCTAATGGCGCAGTGTCCTGATCTTTGGGGCCTGGTTCTGATATGACGTTAGGACTAGGTCGTTTTCTTCCCTTTCAGTCCGCTGTAATGGCGCGACAGGAGGAAGTATGAAGCATCTGAAGCATCAAGACCTGGTTGCCGCTTTCCCGTACAGGGACATGCGGCCCGGCCAGGCAAAGGCGCTCAGCCTTGTTTCAAAGGTCATCGGAGAGACCGACAGGAACCTCATTCTCGAGGCACCGACCGGAGTGGGAAAGACCGCCGTTGGTTTTTCCTTCCTCAGGACGCTTGAGAATAGCGGCGAGGGACCGCTGTTCTACATTGTCCCGAACAAGACCCTTGTCGAACAGATCAAGGCGCTGCACCCGAGTGTGCGTGTGGCTTACGGCCGAAGCGAGCATCCCTGTCTCTATTTTCCTGATCAGGAGCTTACAGCGAATGAGATTCCCTGCTCGCTCCTGCAGGACTGCGCTCACCGCGTGGATCAGGAGACCGGTGAGACGCATGAACGTGGAGCCGAGAAGTGTCCCTACCTCTGGCACAAGTACCAGGCCAAGGTGCAGGGCGGCATCATCGTCTGTACCACGGCGTTCTACCTCTTCACGCAGCTCTTCTCCCGCGAGTTCAAGCGGCCTGCGGGGCTTGTCGTGGACGAGGCGCACCGTATCGCGAGCACGATCCGTTCCTGCCTCTCGTATGAGATCACGGACTGGCATCTGTCGCGAGCGATCGAGTTTCTGGACGGGATCGAGTCGCCTGAGGTCAAGCACCTCGACCGGTTCCGCAAGCTCATGGTCCGTATCGTCCGCGGGAAGACCAAGTCGGCTGCAGCAACGCTTCTGGAAGATCACGAGATCCGCGAGCTCATGGACATTCTCATGAAGATCGACAGCGAGCGAATGCGTGATCGGATTGTTGCCGCCATCAAGAAGGGCGCGATCGACGTCAAGGAAAAGCGCGATGTACTGCGACGGGTCGAGGCCTTGGTCTACGATCTGGGGCGGTACTATCGCTCGTTCGAGTTCGCACTGCCATCGGCCGAGCGGCATCCGCTTAATTACACGTTTGCAGCTTCCCGCAAGGAACTCGCAGACAACCAGCGAGTGCAGTACTGGCTCACGATCAAAGCGTACTATGTTGCGCCCCTGATCCGAAAGCTTTTGTCTCCGCGCACGCTTGCCTACTCGGCGACGATCGGAGATCCGGATATCTTCGGGTACGAGACCGGTATCAAGGGAGCGTTCCACTCGCTCGAGTCGGAGTTCCCCAAGGACCGGACGCGCATTTTTCTGCCAACCGACACGCCGAACCTGGCCGTGAAGGAACGCAAGAAGGGCGAACCGGCACGGGTGATTCGCCGCCTTGTCAGGGCGGTGATCGCTCTCAAGCGCAAGGAAGTCCGCAGTCTGGTGATCGTCGTGTCCGAGCGTGAGCGCCAGCAGTTCCTGGGCATCTCGGCCGAGGAGGGGCTCGATGTCATCAGCTACGGCAACGGCACACCAGCGCGCATCGCGGCTCTCCGTTTCAAGGAAGGCGAAGGTGATGCGCTCCTGGGCACGTGCGCGAACTACGGTGAGGGGATAGACCTCCCGAAAGGACTCGCGGAAGCGATCTTCGTACTCAGGCCAGGGTATCCGAGTCCCATGGACCCGGCGACCCAGTTCGAGGAGCGCCGTTTCGGCAGCATGCGTTGGCGCCTGTGGAACTGGCGCATCATGATCGAGGCGATGCAGGCGCGAGGCAGGAACATCCGCAACGAGCGCGACCGCGGGGTGACGTTCTTCATTTCCCAGCAGTTCCGTCGCGTCGTGTTCGCTGCGATGCCGAAGTACCTGGAAGAGTCCTACCGAGGTCAGCAGACCCTCGACCAGTGCATTAAGGAGGCGAAGGAGCTGCTGTTATAGAGTGGCATTGGCATAACGCGTATTTGGTCGTGCGGTTGACTCTGCTATGGTCAAGCGTCCTCGGGCGCGCTGCGGGGTGGTCTCATATCAATCAGATATGAGGCCACCATCTGATGTCCCCAGGCTCCCCAGGCTGCTCCATCGCATGCCTCAGTCTGCTCACCTGCGGGGCGGTCTCGCGAAACAAGACCGCCAACCTCTGTACTTCTCCACGCTGAGGCTGCGCATCCCTCCGTCAGCTGTAGTATTCTTCGGGGCCGCCCGACGTTACGTCGGGCGGCCACTACCTTCGGGCGGCGCTAGGTATTCCTGTGTGGCGTTACGTATTGTCCTGTAGTGTAATGCGTACTGGACTTCGGGGCGGTCCTGCTTAGCAGGACCGCCACTCCATTCTGGTGAAGCGTACTTTCCCAAGCTAGTCTCTCCTTGTGCCCAGCGATCTTTTCTGTGGGGTGGTCTCGTGCAACGGGACCGCCAGCTGATTGCCTTCGCTCCGGTAGGCTCCCGTAGAGTTGTGCAGGCTCCTGTATCCCGTGACGAGCCACGTTGGTCTATGGGGCCGCCTGACAGAACGTTGGGCAGCCGCTTTCCCTCTACGGCGTAGCTCGTTAGGGCTATGCACGCGGGGCTAGTCATTGGTAGTCTGCGGGGCGAGGAGCGCTACATGCACTCCTCGTCGAAAACCCTCTTGGGTATGCTTCAGCGGTCCTAGCCGTAGTAGGGCCAGCTTGAGTGCAGCGCGCTGCACTGAACTTTGGGGCCCGGTGTCATTTCGGCAACGTCCGAATTGATACTGGGTCTTTTTATATTGACACGATGATTTGTTCATGATAGGTTGCTCAGTTCAAAACATGTTCGTTAGCATCTAAGGAGGCATGCCATGTCCTTACTCGACCGTCGTCTTACGATGTCGCGACCACCGCTCGGTTTGGCGCTATCACACGACAGTATCGGGCAAGCCGAGGTAACAGTGCACGCGTGGCGTCAGTTTCGTGCGCGTGCGCATCAGCTTCGGCAGTGGCAGGCACGTAGTCGCGTGGTAAGCGCAATCAGCCTGTCTTTCAAGCAGGGCCTTGCCGTACGGCCGTCTCCGTATGAAGCTGTCATGGCTCGACGGCAGCGACGGGCACGGACCGTCTGGTTCATCTGTGATAATCGTTTCCGGGTGAAGCATGTCGTAGCACTCAGCCGCAAAGGCCAGCAGAAGATCGTGACCGTTGTCCCGTTTTAGAGTATCGGCATTCGACGCCGATGTAGGATGAGGCAAGGCCCTGTACCGAACGCAAGTTCTGGTGCGGGGCCCTTCTTTTAATTAAAATGAAAATGCACCACGTCGCCCTCGACGTCGCAACATTCGAGCTGAGCTCGATGCCCGGGCTGGCTATCGTATCCTTAATTAAAATGAAAGTGGACTACATCGCCGTCTTGCATGACGTAATTTTTTCCTTCCATTCTCAATTTTCCGAGATTTCGTGACTCGGTCCACGAACCGGCTTGCAAGAGTTCTTGCCAGTCGATGACCTCGGCTCTGATAAATCCTTTTTCAAAATCGGTATGGATGACGCCGGCCGCTTGCGGCGCTTTGGCGCCTTTGACAACGGTCCACGCCTTGGATTCCATCGGTCCGGTCGTTATGAACGTCAGCAGATTCAATAACTCGTAGCTTTTTTTGATCAGCTGGTTGAGCCCGGTATCTTTTAATCCAAGCTCATCCAAATATTGCGGCAGTTCGGTTTCCGGAACGTCCGCAAGCTCGGATTCGAGTTTGGCGCAGATAGCAACGGTATTTGGCGGCAGTTGCATCGGTTTTTTGATCTCGTCCTCGCTGACGTTATAGACGTAGATGAGCGGTTTATAGGTCAGGAATTGATAGGTTTTGACGAGGATTTTTTCGTCGTCGGAAAGTTCCAGCGTATACAGCAATTGTTCCTTTTTGAGATGCTCGACGACTTTCTCCAAAAGCGAACGCTCGGCAAGCAATTCTTTATTCTGCGGCCCTTTGAGCTGGCTTATCACCCTATCCAGGCGTTTTTGGGCAACATCAAGATCGGCGATGCACAATTCCAGATTGATGACCTGCTTGTCGCTGTCGGGATTAATTTCCCCGTGCACATGAATGACGTTCGGGTCGGGGAAAGTGCGTACGACCTCGACGATCGCGTCAACTTCCTTGATGTTGTTCAGGAACTTATTACCCAAGCCCTCGCCCTGCGACGCGCCTTTAACGAGGCCAGCGATATCTACGAATTCTATGGTGGTCGGCACGATCTTTTCCGATTTTGACAGGACGGCAAGCCGTGCAAGTCGCTCATCGGGTACGGCAACGACTCCGACGTTCGGGTCGATGGTGCAGAACGGGTAGTTGGAGGCATCGACTTTCTTTTTTGTGAGCGCCTGAAACAACGTCGATTTCCCGACGTTCGGCAATCCCACGATGCCTAAGGAGAACGACATATTTGAACCCCGTTACTCCCCGCACTACCTTCTTAAATTCTCCAATACGAAGTCTGGAGCATCGGGGAGTAACGGGGTGAATCGGTGAAAGTGTACGGAAGGGCAGGGGCTTTGTCAATTGTAAAGCAGCCAGAGGTCTTTTTTTGACATGGCTGCTTTTTAGGTCGCTTTCGTATGAGGTTCACGCCACGGAGGGTTTTCCCTGGCGCACCGTCGTGAGCTGCACGCCCCACACGGACTTCCTCTGCCCATTCTGCATCTGCGCCAGCAGGAGTCTGAATGATCCGTTGTGCGTGAAGAGATCGAGAAACGGTTTAATGTCTGCCGAAGAGATGTCGGCTTCACCCACGGCCATCACTTGCGTTCTGCCCTTCATTGCGCTCAGAAAAGCCGGTGGGACATGATCAGCCGCCAGGCTCTTCAAGAGGCCGGTACTGGCGTTCCTATGCCTGAAGAATACCCCGATGTTTACGGTCCCGTCCTCAGTGTTGAAGAAGACTTCAGGGAACTCCTTCTGCCGTTCCATCGCTTGAGCGATGGCAAGCATGCCAGCAGCCGCTTCCTCAGGATAGAGGATCTCAATGGCAGCATAATACTCGCCCTTTTCGGTATCTGCCTGGATACCGACCCACAGCCACTCTGCCACTGCTCCATACAACAACGTACCGGGGAGTGTACCAACGATGAGTGATCCCTTCACATTCAGGCCCTCCCGTGTCTGATCGGATCAACTGTTAACTGGGATTATTCAAAGTGCGACCA
>MHKK01000024.1:20323-28867 GCA_001818365.1 Candidatus Komeilibacteria bacterium RIFCSPHIGHO2_01_FULL_52_14 | reverse complement strand
GGATTTGAGATCAAAATTGACCGAAGAGACAATAAGGACGGAGCGAACCGTACCGTCGCGCAACACCACCATGTCGTCGCGAATCTCGGCGATATCAAGATACTTCTGCGTCGAGATGGTCGGCTTATTGCCCTGTAATTTTTTACTTTTCATGATAGAGCGCCTGATTTATTCGATTCGCCTCGGCCTCGCCTTTGTAAACGCCGCCCGTGTCAATGATAAGCGCGAGCTCCGAGAGTTTTTCCGAGGTAATACCTTTCTTCGGTATGAACACGAACTCATCTTTGTCCTTTTTTTCTTCCTTTGCCTTTCCGCGATTGATCTTTGTCTCCTCCTTGAGCCAAACGCGCAGCATCGGTTTTTTATATGTCGCGATCATATTAAGCAGGAAAATATGGAACGGGTGACCGTTGAACTTTACGAAAGCAATGATGCCTGTCATAAGACCGATGATCGCGGCCAAAATCAGAAAGAGTGCAAAATCGGCCAGCTTATAGGCAACGAATATGAATCCGAAGCCGATGGCGAGCGTAGCAAACTGGCGGACCGTGATCGGCCCGAGGATCTTGTTTTCAACGTCTATGAACTGTGGAACGATGAATTTCTGCATACCCGGTATATCAACCCCTGTAGTAGAACCTTCGGTTCACTACGGGGCTGCTGCTCATACAGCTTATGGTAAATTGTGTTTCGAGAATCCGCATAGTATGCTCTTGAAAGGGTTGCTGTATCCCGTACCTCCGCTTCGGGCGGATGGTGCGGGGTACTACCGGGCAGGTTAGAATCGTAGCATTCTGTTCAAATCCGATATCGCTTCAAACTCCTCGATCGCCAGCGTCTGACGACCGGCAGATTGCAATTCCTGAATGACGGCCGCAACGTCTTTTTTTTGCTCAAGACTTATCTGCCCGAGCATCAAGTACAACTGATAGACCTCGTTACTGCGCCACGCGTCGATCCCCTGGTGCTTTCGCGTCAGTGATTCCTGCTCCAGGTTCTGGATCCGGCCGAGAATTTTACCGGCTCTGATTCTCGGATCGGGATCGAGTAAACGCCACATCGCGAGATCCATTGCGGAAAGCTCGTCAATGCGGCCCATGACGGCACCGCCTCTTCTCCACCTCGATGTGGGACGCTTCACATCTTCAACGATGGGAATTGTCCGCATAACATCCGGACGAAATACTTTCGGGAGTTCGGCGTGCGTCGGTTCGGGCCGCTGGATCGGCGTGGCCGGCTGTGCCGGGGTAACGGGCGCTTCGCGTGGCGGAGGCGGAACGGCTGACGATTTTGTATCAGGCCACAAGCCGGGCGCAGTTTTCAGCGGGGGAACGGATGACACCGGTGTCGTTACCGGTTGCGGCGGTGCTGCAGGTGCGGTTTTTTGCTCCATCGGAACCGCAGGGGGAGCCGGTTCTACCGGACGGGCCCGCGGTCGCAGAGAAAGAGGACGAACCGCCTGCGTCTCACGCGGAATCTGACGGGGAACCGCGGAGGGAGCCGCTTGAACGGGCTGCTCGGCCACCCTGCTCACGACCGGCATGCTTGCGGGTTTTTGTATGGGGGTTTCGAGAGCGGCTTCCGATTCCTCCACCACAATACCGTCCTGTTCTTCTATCTTTTTTTTCAGATGCTTCAGAACGGCAACCATATGGTCTGCCGTTCCGGCGGATAAGGCGAATCCGTTGGAACTCTCCGGCGCCGTGAGCATGTCGCGTGTCTGCACGAGGCTCCTTGATTGCCGGAAATAACTCAGGAGTAATTTTATAAATGCGCTGCGGCGCTCATTGCCGAATCGAACGGTATGCTTTTCCAACAACTTATCCGCGATCTTAATCACGCTGAACTGTCGCTGGTCATTGATATTGAAAAGCGTATTGATCTTTTCCAGCTCCAGTGCGATCTGGCGCTGATCGTCGGGATGAAAATGAAGCTGGGCAACGCCGCCGGGCGCACTCGGCTTATCGGGCTCTTTAAAATGAACGTCGGCAGGCGGCGGCGCTTGGTCGGTAAAGCGCGGGAACGCGAGTTCCTGACCTGCATTATGAGCCGCGGGAGCCGCCGATGGAGCCGTTTTCGTCAGGGTTTCTGCTAGCAACGCATCAATCTCTTTCAGTTCTCCTTCCGCAAGTATTTTCAGCTTACCGTCAACGTCTTTAACTATCAGTCCGGCCGGTTGAACCCCTCTATTTTGATTTTTGTCTTCCATGGTGGTGAGGATATAAAATTGCGCTACACTTGCAGTAAATTTTCATCAAATTCACCGCTATAGTATACCATAAATGGTATCACCGAAACAACGGCTCTATGAGGCCCGCCACATCGTAATCTCGCGCTGAATGATCTGCTTCCGGCGCCCGTACAGAAGCTGCCCCCGCGGCGAGAGGTGCGGACGCGCGAGCGCGTGACCAACCTCGGGTGCCATGAGTTTCCAACCAAAACGCTCATATGACGCGAGGTCGCCGACCGTCGATTCCCGGCCGAAGAGGGTAAACAGAGGAAAAACGACGGTCATTCTGCCGCCCTGTTTCATGATGCCGCGAACCGAACGGAAAAAATCCGCATATAATTTTACGGATGACTCGATAACGGACTGGAACTGAAATCTCGTCAGCGCGCTTGAGCGCAAGAGCACTGCCGGTCCCAAAAAGGGCTCCGTAACGATCACGTCAAAAAAATTCTTTTCGTATTTCTGCGAAACGGAATCGATGTTGCACACGGCAAGGTGCGGCTCGGATAACCGATACCGCTCTTTGAGCCAGATCAGGTTGCTCATCGCCTCACGGATGGCACCGGCATCTTTGTCGCTGCCCCAGGCCGATCCGATGCCCGCGAGAAGCGCTTCCTGAATGACGGTCCCGCCGCCGCAGAAAGGATCAAGAACATTGTCGGAGAGCTTCGTATCGGCGAGATTCAAAAAAATCTGAGCCAGTTTTGGCGGGAGCATGCCGCGGCGCATGTTGCGCATCGGTCTGCCAAAATCCCGTTCCCCATATTCCTCAAAGTCCTGAACAACCGAAGTAAAGGCAAAATAATACTTCGAGCCCGAGTATAAGACCAAGAGCTCCCGGCCGAGCAGGTGGTTTTTCTGAACCGCAACGGAAGACAACAGGCCTTCGGTGTTCGCCACATACCGGGCCGGCCGCGACAATTTCTGTACATGCTTCTTCAGCGTGACGCCCAGTGTCCGTATGAAGCGCACCAGCCGATCGTCATCCGCATAGACGCTTGAACCGAAGACGAATTTGCCCTCGCTCGAGGCGAGTTCGCTTCTGAGCGCATGCAGCCAGACATCGACGCTGAAACTCTCGTATTTTTCGCTCTCATGGACAACGCGTCCTATCTTTACCGTGCCGCCGAGCCGTGAAAGAACGGCGCTGCAGTCGATATCGCCCTGAAACAGAATAAAACGCTTATTGATCTCGCTGATGTAACCCAAAGACGGGAGCACGTGCAAAAGCTCCTCAATCGATAGTTCCGGCGTACTGCCAAGGATAAACGCGTACGTTTGCATTCGTCATTTATTATAGCAGGCCGCAGGCCGCTTGTGTACGCGCATTGACCCAGCACCACTCCGACAGTACGTCGGAGTGGTGCTGGGTTGACACGGATGGTCTTCCCGTGATACTGTTCTGCCCGATACACGATTGGTACGTTTTCAACATATCAAATACCCCCGTATCCGGGGCAGCATGTATCAACCATATCCAGCACCACTTTTGTGCCGACGGCTCGACGAAGGACCGAATGCCATATTTCGCAAAACCGTCTATGGCTCGCGGCGCCAAAATGAAAAGCCGACGCAAAAGCGGTGCTGGATCCTTAACTTATTAAAAGATTAAGGTGGACATGAAACATTACGAACTTTTGTATCTGGTAACGACCCAGGTACCCGAAACACAACTCGAGGCCATCCAGCGGGAGATTTCTGATTGGATCGAAAAGCAGGGCGGAAAAATTACGCGCCATGAAGCATGGGGCAGGAAAAAACTCGCCTATCCCGTTGCAAAGGAAAAATTCGGCTATTACCTTCTGGTCGAATTCGACGCGGAGCCGTCGACCATCCTTCAGCTTGAAGGCCAGCTCCGCCTGCATAAACAGGTGCTTCGCCATATGTTGGTAAACAAAAAACCGATATCGGCGAAAGAGCTGTTGCAGCAGGAACTCTACATGCAGCGTCACCAGCGGCGCCAGGTGGAAGCATTACAGCGCGGCGCAGGTGCCGATGAAAAAAAGGCGCTTGAGAAGAAGGAAGGGAAAATTTCTCTTGAGGAGCTCGACAAAAAGATCGACGAGCTTCTTGATTCGGATATGATAAAATAACGCACTACCTATGGACCTGAATAAAGTCATGATTATCGGCAACGTCGTACGCGATCCGGATATCCGTACGACCCCGAGCGGCCAGAGCGTCGCATCGTTTTCGGTTGCGACGAACCTGGTCTGGAAGAATAAAGAAGGCCAGCGTCAGCAAAAGGCCGAGTTTCACAACGTTGTTGCGTGGCGCCGTCTCGGAGAGATCGTGGGCCAGTTCGTGAAGAAGGGCGGCAAAATATACATCGAAGGCCGGCTTTCGACGCGCAGCTGGGACGACCAGAACGGCATCAAGCGGTTCCGTACCGAGATAATCGCCGACAATATTATCTTGCTGGACAAGGCCGGGGCTTCTGGAGCACGCGCACCGCAAAGCGCCGAGCCCCAGCCGCAGGAAGAGCAGGCAAAAGCTCCAACGGCTCCGGCCGAGGAAGAGATCAACATTGAGGATATTCCATTTTAACTATGGCACAACGATCATCTTCGCATCGCCCTCAGACGCAAAGAAACAAGCCGAGAATAAAATCGTGCGATTTCTGCGCGAACGGAGTCAAAGCGATCGATTACAAAAACGTGCAGGCGCTCACCCGGTACACTTCGTCATATTCAAAAATTCTGCCGAGGAGAAAATCGGGTGTCTGCTCCAAACATCAGCGAAAACTCGCCATGGCCATCAAACGGGCCCGATTCATGGCGCTCATGCCCTACACGCCCCGTGCATAACGGCTATGTTGACGATGAGCGAAATCAAACTGGGTACGGTTATTTCCATCAACGATCAGCCGTACGTTGTGACGTTTACGCAACATATTAAGAAGGCGCGAAGCGGCGCCACACTCCGCACGAAACTGAAGAATTTGATCACCGGATCAACGCTCGAAAAAAGCTTTGCCGGGGGAGATCATGTCGAAGAGGCCGACATCGAACGGAAGAGTGCGACTTTTTTGTATGTGCAGGAAGGACGTTTCTATTTCATGGATACGGAGAATTTTGAACAGTACGAATTCGCGGCCGATGCTATCGGCGACTATCGCGGATATCTTACCGAAGGACTGGGGATAACGGTGCTCCTGTATAACGGCAATGCGGTCAGTATCGAACTTCCGAAGAAAATTACTTTAAAAGTCGTCAGCGCTCCTCCGGGCGTGCGCGGCGATACCTCGGGCAACGTCACGAAGACCGTTACCCTGGAAACCGGACTGGAGGTCCGCGCGCCGCTTTTTATCAAAGACGGCGACAGCATCCGCGTCAACACCGACAGCGGAGAGTACGTTGAGCGCGCGTAAGCGGCGCCTTGGCGCGCCTGAACTGCTTAGGCGACCGCGAGCGTTCCGTTCTCGTAGGTAATCTCGCGGAACAAAAATTTTCCTGAATTAAGATCCAAATACAACGGGCTCATGCGATAGCCCGCTTTTTTATTGAGGTAATCCGCGATGATAGCGGCCCTGCCCTCCTCCATCCTCAACTTATCGGCAAGCAGCAGTCGTAAAAACAAAAACCATGGGGAGAGTTGGGTGAAATCACCGTTCCAGCGGGCCCGAGCCTGCAAACCGTATTTGACCTCGATCATCCGTGCGACAATCCCCCGAAAACGCTGGTCGGTCTTCAAAATATCCTGCATGATTTGCCGATCAAGCATGAGATCGATCGCCGCAACGCACCGATCCGTATCACCGAGCCCAAGCGAGTCCCACACGATATCCGCGAGTTTCCGGGTATTTTCCCCTATCTCCAGCTTCAGCCCCCGCTTCTTGTCCTCAAGGACGCGTGCGTAATTTTCTTGCATATTCCGGTAGTAGTCGGTCAGTGCGGAAAGCTGAAGCGTTGCCGCGGCACTCCGCTGCTGACGCGCCGCTTCCTTTGGGAGCTCCCTCTCGATGAGCAAAAAACTGTCGCCGGTGACCCGCCAGTACATATCGACCATATCCTCGTACGATTCCAAAAAATTAAGCAGGTTCATCTTCTCCTCGTCGGTCAGCGTGCGGGTATTGCCGCTCTTTGCGAGATACTGGCTCCGTTTCAGGGAATTCGCTCCGGTTGCCCCCATCGTATGCAAATAATCCTGCAGCCAGACCGTGACGGTCGGCGGCCGCAGACGCCCCTCGGTATCGCGGATAGGCCGGTGCGTCAGATACATTTCGGCAAAACGCGGGAAACGTTCGAGCATATCTTTCGCGCTTCCCGGCAGCCATGAGACCGTGGAAACCTCCTCCTCCGTTGCGCTGTCCGTTTCGGGCCTTGGCAGAGGAATTTTTTCGGGAGCCCTTCCGCCGAGCCGGTTGATCAGCACATCGACTGTGCCCAGATAGTCCTGGAGCGGCCACAAGCGCGTCAGGGCAATATCAAGCGCCAATTTGCGCAGATCAACACGGTTGCCGGCCGGCATACGGGACAAAGCGCTGGACAGATCAAGGACGCCAATCCTGCTCAACAAAATCTCCCGGATGGTACGCAACATATAATCATATTGCGGGGGCGAAAGAGTATGCGCGGCGCGCAGCGTGACATTGGCGTCAGATACGTCGTCCGAAAGCACGACGGTTTTCACCGCCGGCGGAAGCTCGTCAAATGATGTCAAAACGTTCGGCATACCCGGTATATCAACCTCGCGATGAAAACTTAGTTTTCATAAGTGGACCTTTTAGTGCGGTTATTATTTTTACTAGGCACGTCTTTGTTGCTTACGCTCCCCCGCATTGCGGCGCGAGGTTGTATTACCGGGCATACCTCCTATCCGGCGCGGGGATTAGGGATAAATCTAGAAGAAATTATAGCGCTTGAAATCCTGCAGCGGCATCTTTTTCTTGAACATACCGCCACCTGTTGCGGGTTGCATCAAATCAACGGTTTTATTGACCTTATCGATATTTTCAACGACCCATACATCAACATCGTTCGGGGCTCCAAGCGTGTCTTTGCCTGGCGGGGCCAGGACAACATCATCCTTTTTATATCGCTGTAACAGCCGCTCAACATCGCTCACGTGCTCCTTCTTTGCTCCCTCTTTTGCCTTATCCTGAATGAGCTTATTTTCATAATCTTGTATAGCCTTATACCCGGCCGGTTGAGTCGTCTGTAAATTATCCAAGTAATCCTTCGTTTCCTGACGAGTCTGCTCGTTATTCAGCGCTGCGCTCATTGCACGCTGAGCCGGCACGTTTTTTGCGGCATCAGGGCTACCGGCTGCTACGGTGACCTCCTCAACCAGCTTTGTTTTATTTTCTGACGTCACCTTCTTTGTCTGTATCGCGTCTCGCATGAACGAAGGGTCTATCTTATGCGCTATCTTTTCAAAATTAGGATGGCTGATGAAATCGTTATAGTCGGTGTCCTCCATGTTACTGGTTACAACGTGCGGATCGATCTTTTCATCCGCAGCGAGCTGGGCTGCACGAGGCGTATCGTTTTTAGCGATAACATTGCTTAGTTTGCTAAGATCTTTGTTCTCGGTAGTGTCCAGCCCCTCATACTGCCTTGGCCTGAGGTCATAGTATCGTTTTTTCTCGGGGTCACTTAACCGCACCGATCCTTTCGTCGTAAGCTTTTCAAGATCATTCATTTCCGCATCGGTCATCGCTTCAACTCCTTTCGCATTCAAGCTTTCAAAAATTTTTTGTTCGGCGCCGGTCAGACCGGAAGCAACTTTCTTGCCAAGTTTGCTCATCTCGTTCTTTTCTGCGTTGCTCAAACCTTTAGCTTCCTTAGCTTTAAGAGCCCTTACCTGCTGCTCCATGACATCGAGCACCTCTTTCTTGTCAGGGCTTTCAAGATCTTTGATCGAACTATTGATCTGCGAAACGCTCTTGGTCCTCAACAAAAGCTGTATGGCAAAAGCGGGATTATTGAAGATTTTATCGCTCGTAAGCTTACCCTCCTGATTAAGTTCAAGCGTCAGTTCATTGAGTTCTTTTTGAGCTGCCTGCGCCCGCTCATCGCTCGGAGCAGATTTAACACGTTCTTTCATTCCGCGCATATGCGTTGCTTTACGGAAGTCCTTCAATTCTTTTTCCGATGCCCCTGCCAGAATATATTGATTCTCCGTCTTGAGCACATCCGCATCGCTTACCCTGTAGTTGCCGCTCTCATCCTTCTCGTTCAAACGCTTCTGCTCAAGCTCAATGAGCGCCTTCCTTCGAGGCCCGCGGCCAGCCCGTGCCATAATGCGCTCCCGCTGTTCCGGCGTTGCCTCTTCGTACATCGGCCCCATAAGCTCGGACTCGGCTTTTTTGC
>MHKK01000024.1:0-20312 GCA_001818365.1 Candidatus Komeilibacteria bacterium RIFCSPHIGHO2_01_FULL_52_14 | reverse complement strand
TGCCGCCGTTGCGCACGCTGCGCTGCAGCCGTCACCGTCACGCCAACGCGTCCAAGACCCGGGACTGCCTGTGCTGCCCGCCCCACGCCCTCTGCAACGGCAAGTGCCGGTCTCTTTGCGTATCTTCCCAGGACTCCGCCCTGACCGCTCTTGCCCCACTTAAGATAATCACCTGCTTTTTGAGCGTACCCGCCCATTTTCCCAACGAATTGACTTCCGAGTTTTGCGGTTTCACCCGCCATGCTCATTGCAAGCCGGATCGAATATATCAGGAGGCCGGTGCCCACCATGAAACCCAATAAAACGGTCGTTGAAACGCCATTCACCGTGACCGCATCTCCTTCGGTTCCTTGCGGGATAATCTGCTGGGTACCGCCTCCCTTGGCGACAATGCTGAACACGAGCCACAGGCAGAAAGCAAGCACCGGTGCTACCGAAAGATTACTCACGAATGTTTTCCACCAACGATCGTACCACTGGAAAACGGACGTACCCTTTAACGTGCTTGCCAGATACGCGAGCGGGGAAAAAATGATCAGGAGCCATAACGCGATGATTCGTACGGCAAATATAAGGACGTAGGCAGCGACAACAACGCACGCAACGCCAACCATGATCAGCGCCACAATATAGGTAAAGATATTTATCGTCAGCTGCCCGACCGCCCCGCCCTTCTGACCCGCATCGTACAGCGTTACCGGATTCAATATCTTGTCCAGACCAAGGGCGCCGACAATGCCCGCTTGTATCACGTCCTGAACGGCCTTTATGAACGTCAGGGTTATGACCTGCGAAAAATCGATGAGAAACGCCGCAATCGTTCTGCTGAAATTGATGAGCAGGGCCATCAGGATGAGCCGGCGAAGGTTCTGCCGGTAGTTGACGACATCCCACTTGATGATGGTGCCGATGGCCACGATCAGCAGAATAAGCACGAAGAACATGTTACTCACGTCGCGCAATGTCTTCCAGCCAAGATCGACGATCGGTTCGGTGGTAAATTGATTATAACTTGCAACCTTAATGAGTAAGATGATGAGCAAATTGAGAAGCTCGGTGAGCGGTGCAATGAGCCATTTAAAGATGATGGTCGAAAAGAATGACGACACGCTGTCCTGCGCAAACGCAACAAGGGGAACAACGAGCATCGCAAAAACCAGGCACGCAACGACCGCGGAGACGCGGTTATTCTTGTGCGAAGAATTAAAACGGCTGCGCATTACGGTTTCGGATCCTTATTGACCTTGATGATGCCCGCAAACGGCACATAGCCCTCATTGATGTTTTGCGGCGCAGGCGGCGAAGCGCTCAAGATGGTGACGTCTTTACAGCCGACGCCGACCGGTCCGTACACTCCGTTCGTGCACCAGCCCCAGTTATCCTGCACCATGACACGCGGGCGATAGCAGGCGACCGTACCGGTGGCGCCGGGTGCCTTATTACACACGCCGGTGCGCGGTTGTCCGCCGACTGGCGTATTGTCATAGCAGTCAACATCGGTACCGCATTGCTGCGTCGGATTGTTGCTGCAGGTCCCGCAGACGTGCGCGGGGTCATAGGCGAACACATGCAAGTAACTGCGGAAGTCCTCGCGACACGCGGCGGGCGTCGCTGCATAATCGAGCGGTTCCTGAAACACGGTTATCGGGCCAAGCGCATTGGTATCATCGCACTGTTGCATCTGATTCTTGTAGTATCCCACGCGTCCTTGCCGTGAACCGTCACCCCAATCGATCTCAACGTATTTAATCGGAATGTGATTCTTGTCGGCCGACATATAGAAGTTCAGCGAGACGAGCAGGTTCTGGAATCCCTGAATGACGTCCGATGCCTGGTACTTATTGTTGACGCTGAATCCATTATCATTGGGGCTTGTTACGGGCAGGCAGTTAGGGGCATAAGGGCACTGTGGAACATGGAAACTATTCGTTGGAATTACCTGCGTACAGTTAAGGCCGGAAGTATCGCACTGGACCGGGATAATATACGGCGAATACGTTCCGTCCGCTCTCGGCGTATCATCAAGCGGCCACCATGCGGGATTGGCGCTGGTGATGTCGATGATCCGATCGGGTGCAACGCCCTGGCAATCGGTCGCTACCTTTCGAATACACATCGGGAGGTATCCGGTCGGCTCAAGATAGCACAGCGGCTCGTTCTTCTTGGTCGGGTGCGTGGGGCTGTAGGCGACCTGGCTTGACGGCAGGCATCGCCCGACTGCCCTGCAGATTTGCGCATCGGAAAGCGTATATCCGAGTTCGTTTACTATCGAAGTCCCCGATGCGCACGAAACCGGAACGTCCGCGAAATCGAGGGTGTTGGGTACGGTAAACGGCGCGCCGGTGCAGAAAAATCCCAGGCCGTAATCATGAGCCCCTTCGATGTTCGTATCGGCGCAGTATGCGGATTTATTCAGCGCATGGAGTTCACCGACGGTATTATCGGTGATGCCGTCATCGCTGACGATACAATCGGCGGTGCTCAAACATGAAATTCCTGTGTCCACGCCTGCGTAGAAACAGTCGTTGCCAAGAGCAGTGGAACTCGGCTGGCAGACCACGTTCGACGCGATAATCGAGCCGTCGGGATTGAACGGTATCTTGCAGTCATTACCTCCCATGGTACCGCTATAGCAGCGGAACGTATTGCTGGCTGTATCCGCTGGTCCGGCGGCGCATGCATATCCTTGTCCGGCAAAGGTATCACAGGTAGCACCGGTTGTCGGATCAAGAACGGCAGCCTGACAAGTTGTCGAATCAAAAGACGCGTTATTGCTTTCGCAGCGCTTGGAAACCTGTTGCTCGGTATGGAAGCCGACCGGACAGGTTGCGCAACCCTGGAAGAACGGACTAGAGGTTGCCGTACTGTTGAAAAGCGAGTTAATGCATTTACCGGTAAGTAATTCACAGTTACCCGCTGCCTGCGCATTGCAGGAATCCGGGTCGATCGGATCGCACGACTGCCCGCCGAAATACGATCCCCCGTCCTGCTGCTGAAGAACACCGCAGGCGTACTCATCGCAGGTATTGCCGGATCGCCAGCGATAGACATTAAATATCTTCTTGTATATCTCCTTCAAACGAAGCAGTCCGATATTATAATCCTCAAGGCCTGCAAAAGGCGGATTTTTCTGCCACCCCTTGACCGCAACTGTCGAGCGCGTTCCTTCGTTGAACAGCGCACAGCTCTGTGGCGTGCTCTTGCAAGCGTAGGGGCTTCCGGCGCGCGGAATCTCGGTCGTGACGCGGATGAAAAGCAAATCGGTTACAAAACCAATGCCCGAGGGTACTGCGGAACCGAACGGCGTATCATCCTGCTTAAGACCGTAACCGAGCGGCGATACCGGCGGATTCAGCTGAACAACCGGTTTCTCGCCGATCGTATATCCCTTACCGTTATCGAATCCGGGCCAGAAATAATTCGTCATGGCTGCGTTTTTGCCTCGTTCGTCGACTGCCTGTGCAAGAACCTGGCACGACGCATCCGGTCTTGATTCACCGTACACGGTATCACCGTCATACGGATAGGTTCCGGCACCACCGCGCGGTTTTGCGTAGCAATTTACGTGCCTATGGAAACCGTGACAATGCGAGCCCATTGACCCTGAGCTATCGGTATAGTAATCACCGCGTTCGGACGACAGCAGCAATGAGTCCTTACAATCGGTACTGCACGTATACTTGAGGAAGAAACGCCCGACACGCTGTTCATAAAGGCCGACCTCAAGACAGTAATACGCGGGGACCTTGTACGAATACCCGGCCTCTCTGCTCTGATTATAGAAATCCGCGCCGGACGGAGAGTTATCCACGGGCAACCAGCTCAAACACGCGCGTTCGCTTTGCGACGCGTTGATGTTCGCGCGATTATCCGGCTCAATGCAGTATCCGGGGAGATTGATGAAATTATCGGCACGGCGGAGGAAGAGCGGTGATCCGTTATCGGGACAGCGCTCATCGGTCGAAAGTTTTCCGTCGCCGACATCCACGCACGTGCCCCCGACCGAACAATTACTGTCAACCTCGCATGACCGGGTATTTTCGTTGCTGCATCCCTGACGGCCGCTCGTATCGAGCGTCAAGCATTCCTGGCCGTCTTCCCGGCCTCCCTGGCATATGCATGACGGAATTGATGCGGTAGAACTTATGTCTGCCGAAAAATATCGAGTGACATTGCTCCCAGACGACCCGTAGGTAAACTTGAAATACTGATCCTGGCATGAGGAGCCGGTCCCCAGAGAATTCTCGCAGATATTCGCCTCCTTAAAGCCCTGCTTCACGTTGCGCGTTCCTCCAGTATCGCTCTCCACCACCGAGTACGGGAACGGAGAATCTTTTTCGGCAAACGCACGGGTCGTACTCTTGATCACATAATCGGAGTCACGGCTGAATGGACTGCCGTCAATGCCGACAACGCACTTATTGGGCGAGAAGCATCGCCCGATCCTCTGGCTCGGTATCAGCGGATCGATGGGACCGCATTGCCCTTCATAGAATTGCGGCTGTGAACTGTCGCACGAATCGATAACTTTTACGAGACGGAAATCGGGACTTCCGTAATCCGGTCCGGGTGACTGGCTGGGATCGGTTAACCGCCGGTTGCTGACATCCACAAGTTCCAAGGCGCCAACGGAATACAGATTGTACATCGAATAACCAGTGTAATCGATCGGGGTGGCGTCGTAGGAGCGGGTGGTGTAGAGCCCGTATTCCAGCCGTTGTTTTGAAGGATCAACCCAATGGGCGCAGCTCAATACATTGCTGCCGGCGATGTATTGATCGCACAGGCCGACCTGATCGCAGATCTGGCGGTGCGAGTTTGTCGTCGGATCGAATACCTGCGTGGCGCTGCGACACGCCAGCCATTCAATGCACTGGCGGTCGCGATCGACTTTAATGATTCGATTGCTGTCGTTGATGCAACCGGGCTGATTCGGAGCGCAGACAACTGGCGCAACCGGATTACCGGCGCCTGCGGCGCTTGACTGGTACGTCGGCTGCGCTGAGTAAAGCTTCTTCGTCCGCTCGTTCATGGCGAGGAACAGCAAACAGCCGGTATTACTACTCACTTGTCCGTTGCATGACTGCGTATCGATCTGACCGTTGTCAAGATACGCATATCCCTTCATGGGTCCAAAGTGCGGGTTCTTCCAGAGCACATCCGACTGACCACCGCATTGCGTATACGTCGGGCCAGGGCAGCTTGGGCTGGAGGGAGAGCACCGGGTTGGCGTTGCAGCGGCCTTGCCGGTCGTGGGATCGATGCAGTACGTCTCGCGGCAGAGCGGATCAATATCATCCGTTGGATTTGTACCGCACGCCTGACCGGTTGAGTTTACTCTTGTCTGCGTCACGTATTCGCCTGTCTCCTGCCGCAAATAGATACTACAAGGGATTATCGGTTGCTCCCATAAACGCTTGCCGGCGCCATCCGCACCCAGATCAACAGGTAGGTAAACGGTTTGCCACTGACCGATAAGCTTCGGATCGGCATAGGCACGGTAATCTATCTGCTGATCGCGCATCGGGTTACCGACATTGAAGGTTGCGGATTCTGACGGAGGTGGTTCACAGGTATACCCTATGCCAAAAGCGTTTTGGCAGGTTGCGTCGATTGTGCAAGGAGTGTTGGTTTGATCTCCGACCGCGGTATTTTCACAATAGCGTGACTGGTAGCTCGTATCACCATCCTGCGACGACTCCCATCTGCATATCATCTCAAGAAATACCGGATTTTTCGCAGGATCATCGGGCAAGTTCTGAATATTTACGTCGGCCGTTACGAGGTAGGTATCGGTTTGATGAGCCGACAGATAGTTCCCTTCCGAAACCGATCCGAAGTTAAGCCGTGAGTAACCGATCGGCGAAACGCGCGTGATCGCATACCCGCCTGCGAGCACAACTTCAGCACCTCGCGGTGTCGTTGCGCTGCCCAGGGTGTTCCCCGCTCCAAAGGACGGTGTCCACTCTACCGGTGGGACGGGGGTCAGGGATACGAAATCCGTGTCGGTAATGAGATTCTGCGCTTGCGTGTCATTTGGATCCTTGAATTCGGTACACTGATCATACTGGGCACTGCAGAGCCCTGCCCAGCCGGTAAACTTGTAATGCAGATTGTCATAGAGGTTGAACTCTTGGCTGGTATACGGCAGAACGCCGTCATCGGCACACCCCGTTGGCGTCTCGCCCGACTCCAAGCTTGCGGTCTGGAACCATCCGGTGAATAATTCACCGCCCACGTTCACGTTTTCCTTATAGGCGCAGGTACGGCTCAGCGGATTCTTAAAATACATGGTGCTCCCGCTGGTTCCGGTGAACTCGTCGCAGAAAAGTCCGCTCGAAGTGCAGAGAATCGTCTGATACTGATTCGGGTCGTTGATAAGCGCTACGTTCTGGTATCCGCTGATATACTTGGGGTGATTCTCCGGAAGATCAAGATTAAGGTTCGGCTTGCCGAAAAGCTGGCATCCCTTGTTCTGACTCGAGCAACGGTTTTTATCGGAATACACCAGATAGGACAAGGAGTCCTGTGCAACGGTGCATTCGGCTGCGTCACATTTATTGAATGTTTCCTCAAACGGATTGGAAGAATTGTGGGTATCGATGAAGGCCTGGCATCCGATGACGTCCAAGCTGCACAACCGGGAGAATGAGCGGAGGTTTAAGCTCGCGTTTGCTCCATTGGTGTACGTCTGACAGCCGAGCATGGCGCCAACGATCGGCTGATCGCATGATGCGGGTGTCTTCCAGCTCTCGCGGATAAGGAAGATGTTGGAGAGCGATTCGCTCAGGATGATATTGTCCAAAAACACGATCGGTGTGCTCGGTACTCCCGCCGCCGGAGCTATGCCAAGCGTCAATCTAACGTCAACAGCGCTGCTCAGGTACAAAGGCCCAAGCCGGTACCGCTGCCAATCGCTTTTGACCGGAACGGTTAACGGCGTGGTAAATGTTATCGGCGGCGTCTGCTGAACCTGCGGCGTTATGACGACGCCCGCTTCATTCTTCATCCAGAATTCAAGATACAATTCTTTACCGCTCATGACCGTCGTTGTGGTGCTCGTACGGCTGATCGATGCTTGAGCCGCTCCCGACCCGCTCGCATTGGTTATGGAGTGCCCGCCGGTTGTAGCAGCTTCCGAAGAGATCGCGGCCGTGGCGCTGTCCCATGGCGAGATACTGCCGTTTTCAAATGAGTCGCTCAAGATGATACGCAGATTTCCGGCCTGATTGCCCCGGTACTCGCGGCATCCGTTGAACGACGGCGAGCATGACCGGCTCTCGCTCTTGAGCAGATGGAACGTCGTGCCGGTGCTCGTGCGACGGTATGACTGGCAATCGGCGCCCGCCGCGATCACGCGGCTCTGGAGCAGGTAATGCGGCTGCCCGACCGAATCAAAGAACTCGCGGCAATCAAGATTGGTCTGCAATGCTGCTGCGGAACATTTCGTATTTCCCCTGTTATATGTGAGAGAGGCGGGATTATTATCATCGATACAGTTCGTACCGCCGATATCCACGTTGGTGCACGGTGGGGTCCCCCCCTGCGGAGAGGATATGTCGCTGCCGGCCGGAATGGTGAGATTGCTCGGCAATACGCGCCAGGTCTTTACCTGATAGCCGCTCGTATCGCTGCCTTCGAGCGTGTAATAGGTCTGCCCGAGCGCATCCTCAACGCACTGCCGGACAAAGCTGAACGAGTACTTACCTTCCCCGCCTTTCGCAATCTCATCAAGGTTCGTAAACTCGTCGCAATCGAGTTCCGATGCCGGACAGCTCTTGCCGGTCGCGGCAATAAAGTTCACCGACCGCGGCTGCACCGTGGTGCCCGACGGCGCCTCGGCGATATCGAACTTGCTCGGAAGCTCAAGATAACCCTGGTATCCCACACATTCCGCGGGGCAGATGTCATTGGAATCGATGCGGCCCGGAACGCTCTGGCCGCCGTCTGCCGGTTTGTACAAATCGCACCCGACATCTTCCTTTGTGCACTGGAACTGCGAATTTAGATAGACGAGGCCGTTCGCGCCGTACGAAGTGAAGCTTGTGGGCGTTTGATTCAATTCGAATTTTATGCCATCCAGGTAATAATCGCTCGAGCCCGGTGTCGTCTTGTTTGCACAATCAGTCGAAAAGGAGATAAGCACCCGGGTATCTAACGTATTCACGTCAAAATTGACGGGTAATTCGAAGCGTTGCCACTGCGAGGTATAGGTGACGGTTGTGCTTTGCGTGAAAGCACTCGGCGCGGCGATAGCAACGTCTGACGTGCAGCCCTGCGGATCGGTCGTTTCTGCGCGTGCATTCCAACTCAAGACAAACTTCTTATCCGCCAGTATCCCTGTTATGATATTTGCCGTAAATCTGCCCGTACCGGACAGGTGTGCGCCGGTGCTGCCGTAAAACGCGTTATTGCGTGTTGTCATTGCAGCGCCGGTGCTCTGCCAGCCGTCAAAAATATCGGTCAGTGCGTCATCGAGCCAGACGGGGTCGGAGTAATTCGTCGCGGCCGCAGCGGTGTAGTAATCGAAGTCACCGTTCGCAAGAAAGTTAACTCCACCGGTTTGCGTTGAAATGAATTCCGAACACCCGGCATCGCTCGACAGGCATTGCTGAACCTGTTTATTGAAATAAATCCGGTCTCCGGGGTTCCATTCATACGCGGGATTTTGAGGGCTCCCGGTATTGTCCTGGCTCCTGCTGTACCAGAGGCAGCCGTTCTGAGATGCATCGCAGGTCGCAAGCGTATTTCCGAGGAATGCGAACGTAGCTTTGTCGCTTTCTCTCTGGTACACGTTGCAGCTCGCATACTGCGCCGGACACTGCTGACCGGCAAAACGCCAGATCGCTTTCTCTTTCGTGCAGTATCCGTATCCTCCGGTGCAGTTCCCCTGATCGTCCTCGGAAAGACAGGAAACCGCGTCGATGCAATACTGCTGCCTCTCGTTGACATCGATGCTGAAAAGCTTCGGGCCGAACGCAAGACCCTTGCACTGGGCTTCGGGAGCTTTCAATATCCAGTTCGGGTCTATCAAGTGAAAATAAATATTCGATGCTGCGGAGAGCGGGCACGTACCGCCGTTTTCAAAACAATTAACCGCATCTCCCAAGGTTATGGGGTTGTCGATAGGGCTCAGCGACGCCGCTATCTCCCACCCGATAGGCAGAATGCGATATTTGCGCAGCCGGACGATATTGCTGTGACAGTAACCGTTGCGCAGGCAGAATGGATCATTGTTCAAACTCAGATTCAGATTGGAAATCAGCGGCATGTCGGACTGTAAGCTGCCATCAGCAATTGCTTGCGCAACGGTTTTTTTCTCGTTGATCGCCGAAGCCAAACCATCGTCGATCGTACAGTTATCGAGTTCGACGGTGTTACGATCCTCAGGACAAATAGTGAAGTTCGAAATATAATCGTAATTGCTGACTGTATTGAGGATCGGCCTCCGAGCATCGGCAAGCGACGATGCCGCACCGCTCAGAAGATTGGTCGGCGAAACGCCCCCTTCCTGAAGCTTTTGAACGATGTTCTGCCTGACCGCAGCAAGATCCTCACCGGAGTTGAAAACCGAAGAGAGATTGGTGAACGAGCCGGCTTTCATGTACTTTTTCAGCAATTTCGCCACCAGCGCATTCTTGAATATTTTCGCGGCGTTCAGCCAGAATCCACTGTCGCCGATGCTGTATTGAGTATTAACGGTATCCTTTGCCGTGTGCGATTTATCACCCGCTGCTTTATCAAGCGCTTCAATATCGTCGCATGTCTTGTGAACGTAATCATCGGTCACCTTTGAACCGACATCCTTATAACCCTTGCAGATCTGCAGATTCAAATTAGCATACTGCTTTTTTGCCTGCGCAAGCTCCCGCGCCTTTGCGTCGATCTCCATTACCGCACCAAGGTCTGTCTGCTGCGGCGACAAAACGCCAATGAAATACTCAAACTTCTCCACCATCGACTTGTTAGCCGTCAGATCAAGCCAGGGTATACCTGCGGACGCGACCTGAATACCATAACACTCATACTCCTGTCCCCTGGTGCTACTGGCGCAGTCCGAGTTGCTTGTGCACTCCCCTCCTGTTTTTCGTTGGCATGTCGTGCCAGCGATCGATTTACAATCCGATTCTGTGTAACAGCCCAGGTAGTTCCCGATCTCGGGGTCTCCCTGTTTTTTGCATTCACCGATTATTTGCCGACATATTCCCGACTTCGTAACAGCTCCCGGTCCGGTAACACTCACACCGGCAGGAAGGCCTGCGCCCACCTGAATATTCGTGCTAAATGCCGTCTGGGAATACCTGCGCCAATTTTCTTCGACCTGCCTGATATCGCATTTTGGCGGCGGCAGTAATTGTTCGTCGAGGAGCGGGATGCTGACATTAAGCTTTAATTGGGCAGTCGGGTTGCAGAGATTGAGCCCCAGCTGATTCAGTGCGGTTGTTTCCGAAAGATTCTGCAGGAAATCACCGAGCGCAGCCTGCCCGCTGCTTTTAATGATCGACTCAACCGACTGCTGCCTGCGGAGCGAGGTTTGCCCTCTACCGCCGGTGGCAATGTACTCGGCCGTCTGCTGCGCGAGCCGGTTGACAAATGATTGGGCTGCCTTATCCAGCGCTATAACGGAGGCCTGTTTCCATCTTTTCTCCCATTGCTCCTTTACGATCTCCCACATTTTCTTCACGAATGCTATGATATCGTGTACGGGTAGTCCCCCAGCACTCGCACGGTTGGTCGTGTAAGCTAATGTCGCGCTCCCCAAGATAAGAACGATGAGAACGGTGATAAGGGTTTTCTGTGAGCGTCGTAAGCCCATATTACTGGAGTTGTTCCAAGAGATCTGCGATGTCCTGGTTGCTCATATTGTAAACTTCGTTTTCGGGTACTCCCAAACTGATAAGGAGCAGCCGTACGTCGTCGTAATTGACCGGAACGTCGAATTCTTCCGTGCTCGTGGCATGTGCCTGCTCATCCTGGATCTTCAGGGTCTCCTGCAGAATGATCAGAAGCGTCTCGTCGTCAATGGCGGCCAACTTCTGCGGATCGTATCCCTGCTCCAGAAGAATCTGCCTGAAATCACTAATGGTCTTGTCTTTCAGGGAAATGGTCGACGTAGAAAATTGAGGGAAGATGTCGGAAATTCTGGTGTTGGGAGTGATCAGACGAACTCCCTGGCAGGTCTGGCCTTTGGGACAGTTCGGATCGGTGCCGGCTTTCAATTCGTCCGGATCCGACAGCGTATCCGAGTCGCTGTCGGCAAGGTACGGACTCGTGTCAAAGAGGTAAACCTCATCGTAGTCGGACAATCCGTCCTCGTCCGTATCTTTGCTTTTCAACGCATCGGTTTGATCGGCTCCCGAAATATTGGTAAGTGCGAGCAGAGCGCCGGCATTGTGAATAGCACCTCTCGATAAAGGGCCCCGGATATCCTGAACGGTTGAGTAGCCGCCCCACACAAGCCCTCCCCCGCCGATCAGGACAACGAGTGCGATCAACGCTTTCTCCGAAAATGAAATTTTTGCCCGCCCTCGCGCAATTTCCTGACCTCCCGATGTCGCGATAGCCGCCATAGTGTTACACGAATGGAAAGAGGAGAATATTCTTTACTTTAGAGGCAATTTTGACTTGCACAATGCCACTATTATAGCATAATCGTGGCAGGAGTGCCAAGAAATTTTTTCTATCGCAGGAGATCTTCCGCGATCAGCTGGCGGGCCAGCGAAATCCACTGTTCCGGAGCAAGCTCTTGCGCTCTGCTCGATGCGTCGATCCGGGCTTTTTCAAAAACCAGCAAAAGCTCCGTCTTTCCGCACTGCAGTCCCGCCGCAATGTTATTGATGATTTTTTTTCGCTTCGAACTGAAGCCGAAAGCGATGATACGCCAAGCGAGTTTCTCCGGCACCTCGTAGGCCCAACGGTGAATACCGGTGATGCTCAGAATCGCGGAATCGACTGCGGGTACCGGATAGAAATGGGCACGAGGTACGATCCCCGCGATGGTCGCCGATCCGTACATCTGGACGCTTAATGAAAGCTTTGAATGATCGCCCGGTTCCGCGACAACACGTTCGGCGACTTCTTTCTGGACCAGAAGCACCATTTGCGACGGCTGATTTTTTTGCTCAATAAAATACCGTACGAACCAAGAGCTGAGGTAATAAGGAATATTGGCCACAACGGAGTATGTCTTCTCGGACTCGCTTAATCCCAATACCGCCGCTATATCCGAGAAAGGGATCTTCCGGATGTCGCCGTAGATGAGTTCGAGATTGGGGTGTACGCTGCGAAGCTGCTCGAGTGCCGGAGCGAAACGACGATCGACTTCGACGGCAACAACCCTCCGAGAACGCCCGGCAAGGAGCGCGGTCAAATTCCCGATACCGGCCCCGACCTCTAGAACACAATCCGTCTCGCTCAAGCGTGCCGTCTTCAAAATACTGTTAAGGTCTGCATCCGAGGCGAGAAAACATTGTCCCTGCTCCGACGAAGGGCGGATCTTCAATTTTTTCAGGAGGTAGCGAACCGTTTCAACTGACATAGGTTCGCGCGCCGTAGAGCAGCGCCATCAGGCCGGCAAAGACAAAAAATACGGTGAACGCCGCTGTGCCAGCTAGCACTGCAGCGAGAGTATACACCAGTGCGAGCGCAATGAGCTTGCCGACCGAAAGGCTCATTTCGAAAAAAATTACGGTCTGCATGATGCTCGACCGCTGTGCTTCTTCATAGGTCAAAGAGACAAGGGGTACGGAGATCAATTCCTTTCCTAACCGCCCGAGCGTATCGGAGGCGAGCACTCCCAACGGACTATGCACGAGTGCGCGCTGCAGCCACGTCATACTGTAGATAAAGCTCCCCACCCGCAACGTCAGGCGTTTGTTGCGCAAGTCCGACCGGCGGCCGACATACAGCGCGAATAATGCGGTTATAAAGGCGGAAATTGCAATAATGCCTCCAAGATTAAAGAAATTACCGACAACGATAGACATAAAAATCGGCCAGATAGTGAGCGCAATAAGCTCTTCACCGTATCCGAGATACGTAATGAACTCAAGACGACGCTCGGGCGAAAACAGATTGCGAAAAGCTGTGCCATAGGGAAAGGACTTTGGCACGAACGTCTCCCTGGTAACCATAAGCGGCAAATTCGAAAGCACCAAAATGATCGACACGCATATAAACAGCGCCCCGAAGCCGAAAAACTGAACGATACTGCCAGCTACGAACGGCGCAAGAACATTGACGATCAGTACCATGGATTCAAGACCCCCTACCTCCCGAGCGTCTTCCAGCCGATTCGCGTACCGGGCAAAGTCGGCATGATACGCGGGCCAATAAAATGCTTTTTGCAATGCGTAGAGCGCCGGCGTCACCAGAAACAGAATGGGCGAGTTTGTGATATTATAGAGTGCGAAATAATACGCGATAAAAATAAACGTGCTGATAAAAATCGAGTGCTCGTAACCGAACTCCTTCGCCACGTGTCCTCCGATGGGCATCAATACGATATACAACACGTAGACGATGATAAAAAATAGAGCGATCTGTTGAATGGAATACCCGCGCGTATAGAGAAAAATCGGTTCAAACAGCAGCACCATTGCGACGCCGAAGTTTGCAATGAGCGTTGAGAGATAGAGCTCGCGAATCTCCGGCCGCATATGCGTCGGCAAAAAACTCACTGCCAGTGCGATAACTTTTTTCATGAGAATGCTTTCATCGGGTCAATACCGCCTTTTCGCAACACATGCACGCCCGATTCATCAACACGGACAATCGTTGAGGGCGGCGTTCGCGGGATCTCTCCCGCATCAATAATGAGATCGGGTTCGACACCATGGCTCTTGAACTGTGCCATCGCTTCGCCCGCGGTATATGCCGGCTCGCTGCCGCTGATGTTTGCGGATGTCGAAATAAGCGGGCGTCCGAACGACTGCGATAAATTAAATGCAATCGGATTCGAACTGACGCGAAGAGCAAGATAGCGGTCGGGGTGATGCGGCCACTGCGAACCGTACAAAAAAGGCAGAACAAGCGTCAGAGGACCCGGCCAATACCGTTCGGCGAGTATCGAGGCCTGGGGCGTAAACTTGACGAGCGTAGCCGCATACTGCCTGGACGGGACGATAACCGGGAGCGGTTTTACTTTGCCGCGAAATTTGACGGCATACACCGTACGATACGCATGTGGTGAAAAAAAATCAGCACCCAAACCGTAGGAGGTTTCTGTCGGATACACGACCGTACCACCGGACATGAGAACGACCAGAGCATCGGCTAAAATCTGCGCTTTATGATTCGGCTCGTACGCTACGACTTTCATGATTCCTCCTCAAAAGTATACACCGCGTCTTTTCAGACGATAATGCTGACAATCCTACTTTTTACGTAAATGAACTTCTTCGGCTTCTTGCCGTTCAGGTACTTCTGAAGTTCCGGTAGAGCCACGACGACCGCTTCGACCTCCGCTGCGCTCATCAAATCGGTCACGGTGATTTCGCCGCGACGCCTACCGTTTATTTGAACCCCTATCCGGTGCTTGTCCTCGGAGCGGGCTGCATCGGCTTCGGGCCACCCCTCCGTGTGGATGCTGTTGTTGTGCCCAAGCACTTTCCGCCATATCGCGTCGGCCGCATGCGGCGCAAACGGAGCCAGAAGACGCATCATATTCTCGAGTACGTTCCGACCGATGGTGCTCTTTTTTTGAAGATCGTTGAGCATGATCATCAGATGACTGACGATGGTATTAAACGATCTCCGTCCCAAATCGGCGTCGATCAGCTTGATGGTCCTGTTCAGCACGGCCAGCTCATCGTCGGTTGCATCGACCACGACGGATACGCGATGCGAAAACTCCCATACACGCTTCATAAAACGCCACGCACCCGCAACACCGTCGTCGTTCCAGTGCTTCGTCTGATCGTATTCTCCCATGAACAGGATATAGAGCCGGAAAGTATCGGCGCCGAATTTGTTCATGATATCGTCCGGATTAATCACGTTACCGCGCGATTTCGACATCTTTTGCCCGTCCGGCGCAAGAATAAAACCGTGCTGAACCCGGCGCTGGTACGGCTCGGATGTCGGCACGACCTTGATATCGTAGAGGAACTTGTGCCAAAAACGAGAATACAATAAATGCAGCGTCGTATGCTCAGCGCCGCCGTTATAGAGATCGACGGGCAGCCAGTAGGTTAACTTTTTTTGATCGGCTATGCGCGCGTCGTTCTTCGGGTCCGCGTATCGCAGAAAGTACCACGAGGAACCTGCCCAGTTGGGCATGGTATCCGTTTCGCGCTTGGCAGGGTTACCGCATTTCGGACAATTCACCGAAACCCACGAATCGATCTTTGCGAGCGGCGATTCTCCCGTATCGGTCGGCTCGTAATAATCGACGTCCGGCAGCTCCAGCGGTAAATCCTTTTCATCAAGCGGAACGTAACCGCATTTTTCGCAGATGACGATAGGGATCGGCTCGCCCCAATAGTGCTGGCGCGAAAAAATCCAGTCGTGGAGCTTGTACTGAACAGTTTTTTCCCCTTTTGCGAATTTGGTAATGGCATCGCGGGCTTTTTCAGATGACATGCCGCTGAATTTTCCCGAATTGACAAGTTTCCCTTCCCCTATCCAGCAGTCATATTCAAGATGCATCACGGGCACTGCTTGTGCTTCAAGGGCCTGCGCGTTTGGGATGAATTCTAGCGAAGCAGGCTCAATGACTTTGATAAGAGGGAGATGGAACTTCTTTGCAAATTCGTTATCGCGCACGTCATGCGCCGGCACGGCCATAATGGCGCCCGTGCCGTATGAACCGAGAACATAATCGGCGATCCAGACAGGGATTTCCTCTTTGTTTACGGGATTGATCGCTTTCACTCCTTTCAGTCCCACGCCGGTTTTTTCTTTTGACTCCTGCCGCTCCCTGTCCGTTTTGGAAGAAGCTTTCGCGATATAATTCCGCAGTTCTTCCAGATTCTCGATTCTAGATTCTAGCTTCTTGATCAATCCGTGCTCGGGAGACAGCACTAAATACGTCGCCCCGAACAACGTATCGGGCCGCGTCGTAAACACCTTAATACTAGATTCTAGATTCTCGCTCCTAGATTCTGGATTCTTGATCTTAAATTCTACCTCCGCTCCCTCGCTCCTGCCTATCCAGTTTATTTGCTGCTGTTTTATCTCCGGTAAAAAATCGACTTTCTCCAGATCATCGATAAGCCGGTCGGCATACTGCGTTATCTTTAGGACCCACTGCCTAATCGTCCTTCGCTCCGTTTGCGTTCCGCAGCGTTCACATTTTCCGTCAATGACCTCTTCGAACGCAAGACCGATTTTATCCTTCGGGCACCAGTTGATCGGCACCTCTTTTTTTTCAGCGAGGCCGTGCTTAAAGAGCTGCAAAAAAATCCACTGCGTCCATCTATAATATGCGGGATCCGCCGTATTCACTTCCCGGGACCAGTCAAATGAAATTCCCAGATTCTGGATCTGCCGTTTAAAATTCGCTATGTTTTTTTTCGTCGCGTCCTGTGGCTTAACTTTATTCTTGATCGCAAAATTTTCTGTGGGAAGGCCGAACGCATCCCATCCTATCGGATACAACACATTGTACCCCCGCATGCGCTTCCAACGGGCAATGCTGTCCTGCGCGACGTAGGACAAACAATGGCCGACATGCAATCCTTCACCTGACGGATACGGGAACTCAACCAACACATACTGTTTTGGACGAGAATCAAAATCAACGGCCTGATACAACCCTTCACGTCGCCAGTTTTCCTGAACTTCCGCCTCAACGGTCTTGGGGTCATACCTATGGTGCAGTTCATCGCGGGGCATAGCGTTCACTCTAACAGAGCGCATATGAAAAATCAATGAGAAATGGCCGAAAAACGTTTACTTTTCCAAAATCCTGTGGTATGGTACGGGCTATGCCCCGTAATACAACTCCGTGTTACTACGTAAAAAAATTATACGGATATGCGGAGAGTAGCAATGGTACGCCTTCTAAAAAATCACGATAACGAAAACCATGTTATTATCACGGAGTTGATAGGGGGTTATGCATCTGCAGGAGTTGCGTTAAAATTCGAGGCGCGCCTGCTGCACTGCGGATCATGCCAATACGTAAATTCAAAAATCTTCTCCGATACGGCGGGATCGTTCTCGCTCTTGGAGCTCTAGGACTCGCCGCGCGCGTCGGAACCTTCTTGCGCAGTACGCTGAGCACCGGTGCGCGCGGGGTATTCTTCGTACTCAAAATAGTTTTTCTTGATTCGGTATTGAATCTGTACTTCCTCTTGCTGCGCTTGCGCCGCAGGTTCAAAACCCACCTCAGCGCCGGCCTGCACCGGTTGTTGACGCTTGCGACCACGTATCTCTACCGACTTGCCATTGTCGCGTTCATCGTCTCGACCGTCTGCTTCAATCTTTTTGCAAAAAAACTTGGAGCCGAAGAGCTGAAATCCACTCAGATCATCAACCAACTCGTCCCCGGAACGAGTGTCGATATCGTACAGCTCTTTGAGGAGGGTCCGTTGCGCAAGGAGCAGCGTGTGCTCTCGTATCTCGACCCGAATACCGTCACGACGTCCGACGAATTGAACGCCGTGATAGGCCTGCCGGACGCAGATGACGACGGCGCCTACGCGACAACGGAGGGCGAGACCGCGGTTATAGCCCCGGTACTGACCACGCCCGGGGCAGGAGGCGTCGGCAGAAGAGACAAAATTGAAGTATACACCGTGGGACCGGGCGACACGCTCGGAATAATCGCGGAACAGTACGATATTTCGATCAACACGATCCTCTGGCAAAATAATCTCTCGTACTCGAGCACTCTCAGGCCGGGGCAGGAACTCTCTATCTTGCCTTCGGACGGAGTGACGCATACGGTAAAGGCGGGCGACACGGTAAATGCCATCGCAAAAAAATATCAGGCAGACCCCGCAAATATTATCAGCAAAAATAAACTTGCCGATGCCTCCGATATTCGCGTTGGAGAAGTTCTGATAGTCCCCAGCGGCATCAAACCGACAACGTTAGCCAGCAGACCGCCGCAGCGGCTTTCGCTGCCAAACATCATTCAGGATATTTTTACGGGCACTCCGCCTCCGGACACCGGCGCGAAACTTTTTTGGCCCTTGCTGAGCCATCGCATCACTCAATATTTCGGCTATCGACATACCGGTGTCGACGTCGGGGACAAACGTGGTAATCCTATTTTTGCCGCGGAGAGCGGCAAGGTTGAAGAGTCAGGCTGGAACAGGGGCGGATACGGTTATCGCATCGTCATCAATCACGGCAACGGAATCAAGACGCTCTACGCACACAACTCTAAGCTGCTCGTCGCGGTCGGAGAAACGGTTACCCGCGGGCAGGTCATAGCCCTCATCGGCTCAACCGGGCGCTCGACCGGACCGCATTTGCATTTTGAAGTTCGCATCAACGGTCGTTTCATGAATCCTCTGAATTATCTCCGCTAATGATCGAGGCGATAGGCGCAGGCATTGTTCTCATTGTGGCGATAACCTCGATCATCGCGCTTCATTCGTTTGCACCCTGGATACCTGCCAAGACCGCACTTATCAAAACGGCTCTCTCTTCTCTCAAGCCGAGCAAAAATTTAAAATTCGTTGATCTCGGCTGCGGCGATGGACGCATCGTTTTTCTGGCCGCCTGTCACTTTGGCCTGCAAGCCCACGGGTGGGAACGGGCTCCGCTTCCGTATGCTCTTGCACGGATCCGCTCGCTGGCATATTCCCGCTGTGCGGCGCATATTCACTACGGCGATCTGTTTTCCGTCGATCTGAGCCAATTCGATATCATCTATTTTTACGGCCTACCCGAGACCGTCAACATCGCTCTGTACGCGAAGATGCGCAAAGAGGTCAAACCGGGAACCACGATCATGTCGTACAATTTTTCTATCAAAAATGTATCGCCTCTCGCCGTCTTCACCGAGAAATGGAGATCGGTCTATATATATCGCTGGCAATCGTCATCGGGCTAAAAGGGAATCGGCCGGAATCGACGCCGCCGGAGCCGTGATCTTTGATGTCGTGGGAAGATTGATGATGCTTCCAGTGAGCGTTCCGCCGAACGTTCCGATGGGATCGGTCAGTGCAAAAGAAAGGCTGATGTCGTAGGCAAGCCGATCAAAAATCCCCACGCTCACTGTTCCGGAAAGGAACGTGCTCTCTTGCAACATCTCTTTCAAAGTTTTCGGCCCTAACGGTCGCTCGAAGATCCATCGAAAATCCGACGAAAACAGCGGATCGGAACGCACGGCATCAAAGAAAACGGGCAGGCGTTCGGTCTCTATCCCGTAAGTAATATGGGCGAGCCATGTATGGCGGACGCCGTCATAACTCACGCCGGTCATCTTCCACTGCAATGCGCCCGTCGACAACGCATGTTGCCAGAGCACATTCATGCTGCTCTGCCGTTTCTCAAAATTTTTTCTCTCTAAAAACCAGCTGACGCTCCGGAACGGATCGTCGCCCGATGACGCGACCGGCTCCCGATACCAGGTCCCGACCTCGTTCGCGAGCGGATTCGCAAAGAGCAAATACTGCGGCCATCGGTTCACGAAGAAAAATAAGCTGTCCATATCGGGCGCACCCGTACGAACCACCCGATACCCGATGTCGATGTCGGTTTCTTCGACAGCTCCCTTGTCGGCATCGATCCGGACCGTTCCCTGCAGACCTTCGACGTTCGTCGTTGCGGTAACGACCGTCGAGAAGGTAACGCCATGAACGAACGGCTGGGGAAAGGAGGGATGCGTAAGAATCGCGGGGTTCGGATCGAACGAGACAGTGCCGCTTATCGAACGGTTATACGATCGGAATGCCTGGGCGGTGTCGCGAACCAGAAGCGGCAGTTTGACGACAAAACGCGGAACGATGAAAAAATAACACAGCGTGAAAATAACCGTGAGGATTGCCGCTAACACCAAGAGGCGCAACGCCCAGCGGATATACCATTGACGGCCCAGCTCGACATGCTCGCGCTCTTCCAAAAGCAACGCCTCCTCGCTCTGAGAGGCCAAACGCTGCAACTTCAAGCGTGCCTTCTCGAATTTCTCAAAACGATGGTCCAAAACCGGCCCTTTGTCTCCCTTTTTTTGCTCTTCGTGTTTCGAAGTTATTTCATCCATACGTTACCGGTTAATCATAGCGCGTGGGCAGCGGGTACAGCAATGGCACGACATGCCCGGCATCCCAGGTCAGTAGGGTCGTCTCCCGAGCCAAAAGTTGCTGCCGGAAAACATCGGTAAAGATCAGGCGAAGCGTTCCTGAAGTGAAATTGGA
>MHKK01000023.1:8488-11552 GCA_001818365.1 Candidatus Komeilibacteria bacterium RIFCSPHIGHO2_01_FULL_52_14 | reverse complement strand
ATCGAGCGAGACGTGATTGACCTCGGCGGCGGTTCGCCGATGAATGTCTTCTCCGGCTTTAAAGCTCGCAAGCATCTTGGGGTCTTTTGAAATCACGGCAGCGAGCCGCAGTTCGATCTGGGAATAATCAGCAGACACCAGACGCATTCCTTTCGGCGCAACGAACCCTCGGCGGATGGCCTTGCCTAAAGCTGTTCGCACCGGGATATTTTGCAGATTAGGATCGACTGAAGATAACCGGCCAGTCGCGGCAATCGTCTGATTAAAATTCGTATGCAGGCGTTTGTCCGTGGGGTTGATCATATCCGGCAGCGTTGCAAGGTAGGTATTGACGAGCTTCGAGAGTTCCCGGTACTCCATGATCAAAGGAATGATGGGGTGGGCGTCGTACATCTTTTCCAGCTCGTCGGCCGCGGTGGAGAGGCCGGTTTTTTTGCGCTTGATCCCTTTTGTCTCGATCTTCAGTTTCTCAAAAAGCACTTCTTTGAGCTGCAAGGGGGAAGCGACGTTAAATTCCGTTCCGGCGGCCTTAAAAATCTTCTGTTCTATCTTCTTGATTTCCGCGGTAAATTCCTTTTCCTTTTTTTTGAGATACTCAATATCTATGAGTATGCCTTTGGTTTCCATCGCGGCGAGGATCGGGATGAGCGGCATCTCGATCGTGTGTAGCAATTTTTCCAGCTTTTCTTTTTTGAGTTCCGGCTCAAGATTCCTATACAACTGCAGCGCCATATCGGCGTCGGCAGCCCCGTACTGCGCAAGCTCTTCTGCCGGTATCTTTGCAACGTCGATGTCGCGTTTCCCTTTGCCTTTCGCGCCGGCTGCTTCGGCAAGCTCGCTTAAGGTTTGCATTTTGACGCGCAGATAGCTGAACACCAGATCCTCAAGTTTTAAACTGCGGTTCGGGTGAATAAGGTATGCGCCGATCAGCGTGTCAAAATCCATGCCACCCATGGTGATGCCCGCCTGCTGCAGCATCTCGTAATCGAATTTGATGTTGTGTCCGATTTTTTTGACGTGCTCCGAGCTCAAGACGTGTTTGAAGTTTTTTACGAATGTCGCACGCTGGCTGTCGGTTCTTGCATGAACGAAGGCGGCACCGCCGTCCGACCAGGCAAAACTTGCACCAAGCATTTTATCGCAGAGCGGGTCCAACCCTTCCGTCTCGGTGTCAAAGCCGATTTGCTTCTGTTCAGCCAATTTTTCCGCTAGCTTTTTCATTCCATCCTCGGTTTCTACCACGTCGTAGATATGCTCCGTTTTTTTTGTCGGAACGGCGCGGACGCTGTGCATACTTGCCGGCAAACTTTTCAGGAGCGATCTGAATTCAAATTTTTGGAATACGTCGGTGACTTTTTCCGGATTGTAGTGACCGATAGCCGCCTTTTCCAGATCGAATTTGATAGGCAGGTTCGTGACGATCGTCGCAAGTTTTTTGCTCATGAACGCATCGTCTTTGTAGGTTTTCAAAAGCTCCTGAATGCGCGGTTTGATTTTTTTGGAATCAAGATGCTGATAAAGGTTTTCCAAGCTCCCGAACTCCTGGATAAGAGTTGAGGCTCCTTTTGGGCCTATTCCTCTGACACCGGGGATGTTATCCGATGCGTCTCCGGCGAGCGCTTTCAGGTCGATTACCTGGTCGGGTCTGATGCCGTAGCGTTCCATCACCGCGGCCTCATCGTAGTACACGGTGTCTTGGATGCCTTTTCGCATCGTATACACTTTTGTCCGTTTGTTGACGAGCTGCAACGTATCAAGATCGCCGGAAACAATAGTCACTTCGAATGTTTTGTCCTGCGAAAATTTGTGAGACAGAGACCCGATAATATCATCGGCCTCATAGCTCGGTGTTGCGAGCATCGGGATCTCGAATGCCTTCAACACTTCTTCGGTCAGAGCTATCTGGTCGATGAAATCTTTTTCAGGCGCCTCGCGCTGCGCTTTATACTCCTTATATTCTTTTTTCCGGAAGGTTTCGTGCGGAAGATCGAATGCCGCAACGACGTAATCGGGTTTTAGTTCTTTGAGCAGTCGCAAGAGTATCATCGTGAAGCCGTAGACCGCATTTACCATCTGGCCATCCTTGGTGGTCAGATTGGGCGGGATCGCGTGCCATGCCCGGTGCAAAAGAGCGAAGGTATCGATGATGGCAAGTTTTTTCATCCCCCGTATATCAACCCTGCGATAGCATAAAGCTCGCAGGCGAGCTTTATGCATGAAAGGTCTTGGTTAAAGCTTATTGAGGAATTCATCTTCAGAGTTTTTTAAACACCGCCGCGAAAGCCGCGCAGGGTTGTATTACGGGGCATGCTGCAATACTAGCATATGGGAATTACCCTGTCATTCAATACGCGCGGGTATGATTCTTGACCCCCCACCAGCGCGCTGGTGGGGGGTTGACTCCCATCTGCACACAGGTGGGGGATTGACCCAGCACCACTTTTATTCAAGAGGGTGTTGTAATATGGATATATAGGCAGTATAAACCCCGCCCGTCGGATGGTGTCTGATACAAAAGTGGTGCTGGGTTGACACGAACGCTGCATCGTTCTAAGGTGGCTAATCACTTTGGTCTTTGGCATCTTGTATTCCTGTTACGTCCGCATACGAGCTCAACTTCCGCACGAGGAGGATACCATGAAAGTTCGATTGTTTCTGTCGCCGGGTATCAAGGAGTGGCCTGGCGGTCTGCTCGTAAAGTCGCCCAAGTTCACGACCGCCATACGCGAACGCGGCGTGATTTTCGAGCGTGAGCTCTGGGACGGTCAGATGGCCATGGTGCCTTCCACCGAACGCATCGTCATTGTGATCACTCTGGGCCTCATCCAGCGAATGGGGGAGAACTGGAAGTGGTTCGCGGGTTGGTGCGGTTCCGTCGGACATCTGTTGTTCCTCGCGAATGACATTACCGTCGCGCTGGACGGCGAATGCTCGATAGAGGGTTCTGCCGATCGCATCGAGATGTTCTTCGATTCACTGCCCGGGCACTGACACGCAAGCCCGTCCGCGCACCCCGCATTGCGGGGATGTCGCGGGCGGGCTTCATTTTTTGTCCTTGCCCTTA
>MHKK01000023.1:3860-8345 GCA_001818365.1 Candidatus Komeilibacteria bacterium RIFCSPHIGHO2_01_FULL_52_14 | reverse complement strand
ACATGGGTCTGTCCCGACGCACAATTTAAAATCATAGATCAGGAAGTCGGGATCCCGGATCTGGCGTCTGGAGGCACACACGGCACGGTGGCCAAGTGGTAAGGCATGGGTCTGCAAAACCCTTATACGCGGGTTCGATTCCCGCCCGTGCCTCCAGACGCCAGCATCGGGACAAAACCGACATAAGGTTCTCAGCCAGGGGCTGACCCGCCTCTGGCGGGGATTCCCCCTCGTGCCTCCATTCGACTCCGGTCCAATTTCATTGGACCTCCGCTCATCGTTCGAGGTCCTGCCATTCGGCTCTGAAGAGCCCCAGGCTCTGAACGAGAGGACCTCTCAGGTCCGAATGGATGGTCTACGTTCTGCTTTCGCAGAACTACGACCACTTGCATTGAAACGGAGGCGAATGTCCTGAGCGAACGAAGTGAGCCGAAGGACAGATGCGGGCATCGGGACAAAACCCTTTCTATAGAGGATTCCCGCCTGCCCCGTAGTGATGCGGAGCATCTACTACTGGGGCCCGTGCCTCCAGATGCGGGCATCGGGATAAACCTTTGTAAAAACAAAAAAGACCCTTTCCGCCGGCTGGTGGGGGGTCTTCTTTGTTTTTTTACAGAATTTCCATTTTCCTCTCGGCTATCGCTCGAGGCGCAATCTGAGGTTATAGCACTTCCATGCGGAGATAACGTGCGCCGAACTGTCTTGAGAATTCCTTGTCGGCAGACCAGATATCCATCCGCTTGTTATAGCGTACATTCATGCGGTCTTCAACCACGAATACTTTTTCCCCGAACAGATCGGGAAAACGGACCTTGGTGCCCTTTGGCAGGTAGTTCGTTGCCACGATGCCATCACGCACCTGCGTGCCGAACGCAGTTATGAACGGCGTTGAATCGGTCTGACCCGGCTCACTGTTATAGGACGTAACCCAGATAGCCATCGTTTTTTTGCTCGGCACGTAGCTTTGGTTTGCGTCATGCTGCGCAAGCACCGAAGGGTGTTTGGGTAGGGTCGCCGGGAAGAACATGGCGATTTCACCGCGTGCGGCTTGTACCGGAAATACAAGAACCAGAAGGGTGCTTATTGCCAGGAACGAGAAGCTGCGCAGTGCGATATTTGACAGATATTCCTTATTCATAGGTATTATAAGTAATTAAAAAAACCACCATGTCTGGTGGTATTTTTTTATTTTATGCCACAGAAGAACCTACACCATTATGGCTTTTTTGTCAACCCAGCACCACTTTTGTGCCAGATACCATTGACGGGCGGGGTTTATGCTGCCTATATATCCGTTTTACAACACCTTCTTGAATAAAACTGGTGCTGGATCAATCCCGGTAGGGGGCGATTCTCTAAAGGGCTCAAGGTCGCTCAATCGGCTCTTGAAACTAGGTTATTGGGGAGCGGTGGTATCTCCGGAGGCCGGGGACAGATCGGGGATGTCGTAATCTTTTGCTTCCGGGCTTTTTATGATCGTATATTCGCTGTCCAAAAGGTCGCCTTGCCGTACAATATCGTTCAGGATCGATTCGTCGCTGTTTTGAGTCGGCTGCCTGTTCGGTACTCCGAGCGTGGGGAAGTTCAGTTGGTCGTAAAAAACGTACGTTACCGCGATCGCCAGGAGTGTAAAGCCGATGATGACGAAGATGAGATTTCGGTCCGATGTCCGCATAATTATGGTTCGATGGGTTGGGGAGTAGAAGTTGATGTCATATCCTGCTGCGGCAACGCGTTTCTGAGCTCTTTCAGCAATGCGCGGAAGGTTTGACGCGCATCCTGGATATTCATATGCGCCGCACGCAGACGTTCGAAACCCGTCAGAAAGTGTTGTCTGCCGTTGGCATCCCTGGTGATGAGATCCAGTTCCGCTTTTCCTGCGGCGTATTCTTCGTGCGCTTTTCTCACGGCATCGGCGAATTTCACGCGCAGGTTCCGTAGCTCATCCGTCACGAGCTGTTTTGCTTCAAGGTGCGTGATGAGCTCGTCGATGCGGGTGAGCATCGTATCCAACCGTTCGAGTGCCAGCGCTATCTGACTGGATACGACAAGGGAGCTGTAGTAGCGCAATCGGTTTTCCGTTTCCTGCCAGCGCTGTCGCAGCGCCTGCGCTTTTGTCCGGATATCCTGAACCGTTCTTGAGGTCGTGAGCGAGGTGGTATCCTTTTGAATGCTCTGAATGTCTTTGAGAAGGTCCTGTACGATCTTTTGCCGCTGTTTTTCCGCGAGACCGATGCTGCGTTCAATGGAAGATTTCAGGTTGGCGACATACGCGCCCATGCGCTGTCCGAGTAGCGTGAAAGAACGTCGTTCGTTCTCGGCCTGTGGTTGGCCTGCTGCCTGCTCCGTTCCCCTTGCAGCCGTCGTTGTTGGCGCCTCTTGCGCATGAACCGGAAGAACGAGCGCCGATGCGACCAAAACAGACGCAAAGAAGCCGTGTTGTATCCTCCTGTAGCGTGGTTTCATACCTCCCGTTTAGTATAGCACAAGGTTCAGCGCGGGATTAGGCGCTCAATTTATCGGCCTGCTCAAAGTTTACCGAGAGGAGCCGTGACACGCCGCTCTCGCTCATGGTCACTCCGTAGAGTATTTTCGCCTGGTGCATCGTCGCACGGTTGTGCGTGATGGTGATGAACTGGGTTTTATCCACGAGTTCGCTGATGATTTCGGCGAAACGGATCGAGTTGGCTTCATCAAGCGCGGCGTCCACTTCGTCCAGTACGACGAAGGGTGGAGGATTATTGGCGATGATCGAACAGATGAGTGCGATCGACGTTAATGCTTTTTCTCCTCCCGACAGCATGGCTGTGCTCGAAAGTTTTTTGCCCGGAGGCGTTGCCTGGATATCAACCGAGTAATCGAACCGTCGCACCGGTAATCGGGATGATCCCTTCTTTTCGTCGTCCCCGGCCCCTTCTCCTTCGAGCTCCTCCTCCTCGGTTTCATCCGCTTCCGTGTGCATGGTCAGCGTTAATTTTGAGGAACCGCCGCTGAATAATTTCTTGAAGTATTTTGTAAAATGCGTATTTATGTTTTTGAACGATGCCTGGAACTGTTTGCTGATATGCTCGTCAAGCTCCTTGATGAGCTCCAAAAGAGATTTTTGGGCTGCACGAAGGTCGGTCGTCTGCTGCTTTAAAAATTCGCATTTTTCCTTGACCTCTTTGTATTCCGTAAGCGTTTCGGTATCGATCCCGCCGATGATGGCGAGCTGTTTTTTGACGGTCGTAATCGTGTCTTTTGTCTGTACTTCGTTGAGCGTTGTTACCTCGTGCTGGCTGAAGTTGGGTGCTTCCTGCGCTATCTCGCGCTCAAGATCCTCCAGCCGCGTTTCCAGTTTGGCGAGCTCGACTTTCAGGCCGGTCAATTCGTTATTTTTTATGCCGTAATCGTACTGAAGTGTTCTCAGTTTTTTTTGCTGTGTGATGAGCTCCTGCTTTTTTCCTTCCTCGCGCTTGTGGAACTGATCGATATCGGTGCGGAGTTGTTCGATCACCTTCGTCTGCCGGTCGAGGGATGCGGTCAGCGTCATTATGTCGTTCGCAATCGTTTCCTTCCGCGTGGCCCCATCGGCTCCAAGGGTCCGCGCAAGTTCGGCCCGTTCACGCTCAACTTCAACGTGCTGCTGGTCGAGCATGGCGCGCTGATGTTCATCGGCGGTGCACTTGAGCTCGGCTTCGTGCAAGGTTTGCACGAACCCGGCATATTCGGCGTTGAGAGCGGTAAAGCTCTCCCATGAATGCTCACGGGAATGCGCCGGTTCTCCGAGCGATCGAAGGAATGTCGTCAGTTTGTCCGCGAAGGGTTTAAAATGCTGCTTGAACGCCTCTACATCCTCGAGCGTCGTCAAACGTTCGATCCGCTGCAGCAGGGTTTCATGATCCCGGTGGAGATCCTGCGCAGATTTCATGATCGCCGCAGCCCGTGAGTCCGCGTCGCCGCTTGCAAGCGCCCGCTCAATGCGCGAAAGTTTCGTTTTCGTTTCGGCAACCGTTGCACGGCTTGCTTCAATGGTCCGTTTCATCCGTGCTATCCGCTGGTCGATCTCCGCGATGCGGGAGGCCAGCGAGTTGGCGCGGACATCGAGCTCGGTTTTGCGTTGTTTCAAAAGCACCTGCTCGCCTTCACCGCGTTTTAACAGCTCGATGTCGGTCTGTCCTTCGAGCAGGATTTTTTTCTTGGTCAGAGCATTGTATTCTTCCTGGGCGCCGAATAATTTGCGCTGCAGGGAGTTGTAGGCCTCATCGCGCGCGGTGCCTGCTCCGTGCGTATCGATCTCGGTCTGAATTTTTTTCTGCTCCTGCGCGATAACGGAAAGCGCCTGTTCCGCCGAGATGGCTTTCTGCTTTGCCGCGGAAAGATCCTGCGTTACCATTCCCTTCAGGTAACTGTAGTAGTTGTTTTGCGCATCGGAGAGCTGCTTTTCCAGATCCTCTTTTCTCTCCAAACGGCGAACCTGCCGTGTTAACGTGCGCAACCTCGGCT
>MHKK01000023.1:0-3836 GCA_001818365.1 Candidatus Komeilibacteria bacterium RIFCSPHIGHO2_01_FULL_52_14 | reverse complement strand
CTTGTTTCAGGTTTTCCTCCGTCTGGTCGAGCTTATGGATCGCCTGGTTTTTTTTAAGCTGAAATTGCTTGACGCCCGTTGCCTCGTCAAAAAAATCCTTACGCTCGCTGGCCGAGAACGTAAGGAGCGAGTCGATCATGCCCTGACCGATGACGCTGTAGCTCTTTTGGCCCACCTGAGCTTTCGCGAGCAACAGTTGCACGTCGACAAGCCGGACCTTGGCGCCGTTGATGAGATAGTCGCTCTCGCCCGAGCGGTCGATCGAGCGCTCGATGACCACCTCGTCGTAATCGATATCGGCGCGGTGATCGCGGTTATTCAGGTGCAGCGCGACGCGGGCAAATCCGAGGCGCTGTTTGGTGGCGCTGCCGGCAAAAATGACATCGTCGCTTTTTTTCCCCCGAAGCAATTTTAAACTCTGCTCGCCCAATACCCACCGAATCGCATCGGCGATATTCGATTTCCCCGATCCGTTGGGCCCTACGATAGCGGTCAGCTCGCGATTAAATACGAGCGCAACGGCTTCCGCGAACGATTTAAAACCCTGTATTTCTATTTTTTCAAGAAACATTGAGGTTTACGTCCATCCTTTGGCTTCGAGCGCAGCCGCAGCCGCATCGAGTTCGGCCTCCTGCTTGCTCGAGCCGTTACCGGTGGCGACAAGTTCTTTTTCCAAATACACGCCGACGGTAAATTTTTTGTTATGATCCGGACCCTCTTCTTTTATAATTTTGTAACGCGGTGTCACGTTCACGAGCTCCTGCGCTTTTTCCTGGAAGGTGCTCTTGGGATCCTCGTAGAGTTTTTTATCCAGAATGTGCTGGAATTCGGTAATGAGATGCCAGCCGATGAACTCGCGCGTCACTTCGAGCCCCTGATCCAGATAGATGGCGCCGATGAGCGCTTCATAGGCGTTCGCCATGATGTAGGATCGCGCCTTTGGGCTCTGATCCCGCGCTTCGCCTTTGCTCATGGAGAGGAGCGGATACAGCCCCAGATCTTCCGCCCGCGCCGCGAGCATTTTAAAATTGACCAAGCTTGCGCGCCAGTTGGTCAGCTCTCCTTCGGGATTCGGATATGTACGGAACAGATATTCCGTAACGATAAGCTCAAGTACCGCATCGCCTAAAAATTCAAGGCGTTCGTTGTGGTCGAGGGCAAAGGTCTTATGCTCGTTGAGGTAGGAGCGGTGTACCAGTGCGCTGCGCAAGAGATCTTTATCCTCGAATTTGATCTTCAGTTTTTGTTCCAACTTTTCCTGTGTGCTCATATTCGGTTATGTAGATGAGTGCTTTCGCGAACATTTCTTTATTTTGCGCGTAGGTCAGCGCTTCCTGCGCTTCGGCGGTTGAAAACCACCGCGCATCCTTTAATTCCGGAACAGCCGGGACCGTAATTTTTTCGCTGGTCGTCTTAAAGAGATAGTAATGCACCAGTTTCCGGAACGAGCTTTCTCCGGTGCGGTGGACCTTGAGTTCCGCATCTCCCAACGTCGCGACCAGGGTCAGGTCGGTGATGCCGATCTCCTCCGAAATTTCTCTGGCAGCGGCTTTTTCCAGCGATTCGACGGAATCGACATGGCCTTTCGGGAAGGTCCATTTGTTGTATGCGTCCAGGATAAGCGCGAACCTGGTTTCGGTGCCATCGGTCCGGTATACGAGACCGCCGGCAGAGATTTCCTTAATACCCTGGCTCTCGGGTGATTGTTTTTCCCCGAGCTGGATCATTTCTTTGTAGATGCTGCCCAGGACCCCGTTAATGAACTTGCCGCTGGACGGCCCCCCGAAGGTTTTGGCAAGCTCGATTGCTTCGTTGATGGCCACTTTCGGCGGAATATCGTTGGCGAACTTCAGCTCATACACGCCGATGCGTAGCACGTTTCGGTCGATGGTCGTGATCTGATCGAGCGGCCACTCGGGAGCAAAGCGAACGATCAACGGGTCGATTTCCTGCTGTTTGGCAAGAATCGCATGCAGGAGGTTTTTTGAAAACCCCTCGTCATCAAAGTCAGGCGCGAACTCCGCGAGCGTATGCGGCAGAATTGCATCAATATCCCGCTCTCCCTTGTAGAAATCCCATTCGAAGAGCGCCTGGAGTGTTAATGTGCGTGCGAGATGTCGGTTCGCCATGCCTCCTAATTATTTTGTGGCTTTCGCTTTCGTTCGCTCGGTGCGGGCTGCCTTAACTTCTCGCCCTTTGTAGTAGCCGCAGAAACCGCATGCGCGATGCGGAAGCACCGGGTGTTTGCATTTTGGACAGATCGCTAGCGTCCGGTGTCGCAGTCGAAGATGAATTGCCCGTCTGCGCCGTTGTCCGCTTGTCCGTTTCTTGGTCGGTGTACCCATGTATGTCGGTGTGAGATTATTTGATTATTAAATGACTGACAAAGTACACTTACTATAGAACAAAGCAAGTTCGTGGGCAAGGCGGAGGGGAGGACCTGAAAACAGAGAATTAGCGATTGTTCATGAAACGTGGAAAAACTGGGGAGCGCCTGTGGACTTGACAAGACCGGTAACCGCTGGTATTATTCGTAGTTACTTGATACTTGAAAACCGATCTGGTATATAAAAAACCGCTCATATTAGCGATTATATACCTGCGCCCACGACAAGCATGGGGATTTTTCCTAGTGTTACCTGGCTTCGGCTCGGTTGCCTCTAGGAAAAATTTTCTTGGGTGCAGATATATAGTTACTAACAGGCGGTTTTTTTGCGCTCCATAATTTTAGCGGCAGGTTGAAACCTGCTGCCTGGTTGAATGACGCAATCCGCCGTAGCCCGACAAGGCGAAGGCGGATAACTTGTCTGCGAGACAAGCAGTGGGCGCAGTCGAGCTGTAACAAGTATTTAACCCAGCACCAATTCTTAAAGATAATTTGGAGTTTGTTGAAATTAAGCCGGAGGCGACTTCGCGCGGTATATAGTTGTTTTCTTTTATCAACCGAACGCGGAATTTGGTGCTGGGTATCATCTGGCGCGAAGCGACGTGAATGCGGAATGCGAAAATAATCCCGACGCCCACGAAGTGGAACGAAGGATCTCAAATTTAGAACCCCCGGCCCAAGAGGGCGAAGGCGGACCTTTTCGTTGCTTTCTCGCTATGAGCTCTTTTCACTGTCCGGACTTGCAGACGGCTGAATGAGTTCGTTCAAAATATCCTTTGCCTGCTTTCCGGCCCGTGCCAGCGGGAAGTCGTCTATCGCCAGATATAACTCAACACCGCGGATGACATCAGGAAGCATCTGCCGGGGAATTTCCAAGCGCTGTCCTTCATCGGTTTGCAGAATAACGACGTTCATTGTGACGTCATCGACGACAACATGGAGATTATCAAGAAGCATTAGGTGTCTTCTCCTTTAACTTTAATGGCTTTTTTCGGCTTCGATTCGACTTTCGGCAATGTGATGGTAAGAATGCCGTTCTTTATGGTTGCGTCGATCTTTTTTATATCGACCTCTACCGGAAGGATAATGGAACGGGAAAATGCGCCCCAATAACATTCCTGAAAGAAGTAATCCCGTTCATACTGTGTACGTTCCTGCTTGCGTTCGCCCCGTATCGTGAGCATGTCATTCACCAGGGAAATGTCGATATCCTCGGGCTCGATGCCGGCTATCGTCGACTTGACGATGATGTGATTACCTTCTTCGTAAACGTCGACGGCAAGCTGTCCGTCCTCGTCCTGTTCGTCGATCCATTCGGGATCGCGATCGGTAAGTTCCGCAAGAGAGTGTTTGCCGTCGGGGGAGGCCGATTCGGCGGCATCAAAAAAATGCTCCGGCTTTCCCTTTCTGTGTTTTTCTTTTTTGTTTCCAAACATTGCGAGTATAGTCG
>MHKK01000022.1:46303-47373 GCA_001818365.1 Candidatus Komeilibacteria bacterium RIFCSPHIGHO2_01_FULL_52_14 | reverse complement strand
CCCGCAAGTTCGGGTTTTAACGATTGTTCGCACGACGCAAAAAACGCATCACCGTCGATGTGAAGTATGGCTCTGGGAAACGAGCTGTGAGAACCGAACGACATATGTTTATTCTGTCATTGCGAGGCCCGACGAAGTCGTGGGCGTGGCAATCTCGCTGGGATTGCTTCGTCGTCGAGCTCAGCTCGACTTCCTCGCAATGACGGCATATAACGATTGACAAAAGGTGCTAAAAAGGGTATAAATATCCGTTCTTTTAAATTACACTCATAGCCGCAGAAATGAGCGCTTTACGAAATAATAGAACGTTCATTTCTGCGGCTACAGTAGCTTGTAGATTGCCTGGCATAAGGCCTTGCAACCACAGACAAGCGTACGCTGCAGGGAGGACAGTACCATGGACAAGAAACAGGTCCCTCACGAAGTCCTACTCAAATTCTTCAAGTTCTGGACACACGTCTGGGACTGTGTCCGCAAGGGCTCTCTCGACCCGACGGCGGTCATAAGCGCCGTGCAAAACGTGATCACCAGGGGCGGTCAACATCTGACACAGACCTTCATGGTCAGCGTCAACTACGAAGATTCTCGGTATAGGGTTCCCCTCCCCAAATCCCAAAAGGGCCTCTACTTCCCGATCCGTGGGAAAGGACGGGCAACCGTAATCATGGCCTACCTAGTGCTCAATCAGCGCTCTACCAAGAGTCTGATCATGAATGGACTCGCAGCCAAGGGCTGGCGCCTGCCTGACCGGGCTGAAGCCGAATCCTTCCTCGATCAGTACCCTGACGAGCCCCTGAAGCACGACATCTGTGGAGTCTGCGGTCCAGCCGATTCTCACGGGATTGCACTTGATTTCGCCTCATGCGTCTGGGCAGACCGAGACGGCCGCGGCCTTACCCTGCATGCTCTGGATACCTTTGGATCACACTGGTGTATCTTGGCAGTCTGCGAAGTGATCCCCGAGGCAGTGTGAGGGAGAATGGCATGAAGCGACTTCTCCAGATCCTGATCGTAAGTGCGATCACCCTCATCCGCGTACCGGCAGCCATCGCAAGTGCCTACTGCATGCT
>MHKK01000022.1:5635-46204 GCA_001818365.1 Candidatus Komeilibacteria bacterium RIFCSPHIGHO2_01_FULL_52_14 | reverse complement strand
GTTCATGGTGAGCGTTGCAACCGACGTTGTTGACGGACAGCTCGCACGCAGATGGAATGTCGTGACTCAGTTCGGCGTTGCAGCCGATCTGTACTCGGACATTGCCATCTACTGGGTCTTTGTCCCGTCGGCGTACTGGTACTCCCAGAAGTACAACCTCTGGTGGCAGGCACATCTGCCGCCCGGGGACCTTGTGTGGATCCTTATGCTCGCCGCAACGCTGTTCATCTTCTGGTGGGTATGTACGCAGACCGGAAAACACTTCGTCGCCTGGTACATCGCCAAAGGCAACTTTTGGTTCGGCGTCATACCGGTCGCAGCAGTCGGCCTCTGGATGGCCTGGCACACGCATCCGGCCGCAGTCGCACTCACCATTTTCTACGGCATTTCGGCGCTGTGGATCAACCGCGACAAGATCGCAACGAAACTCTGAAAGGAGGGCACCATGCCAAAACTCGACACCGAGAAGCAGACCATCACCGCGACCGGCAAGGAACTCCTGCTGTTCCTGTGGTGGAGCATCGTGACCATCATGACCTTCGCCGCAGGATCAGGCCTGAGCATCAAGCACGACAATCCCGTCCTGTTCATTGCGGCCATCGGTCTGCTGATCATCCTGTACCGCCAGCTGCCCAGCTACCGCTGGGCGCTCCACCAGTTGTTCTGCGGGATAGCGGCGAGCGGCACCTACATGGGCCAGAGCATGATCGGCTGCACGATGGATTTCGAACTCCCCGGCGGCGCCAAGGCCAAAGGGAAGATCGTACGGTGCAGTTTGGCGCTCGACTGGCGCGTCGTGAAGACATGGGACAACAAGTTCTACCTGGTCTTCATGCCGATCGACCAGCCGATCGGACACCGACGCTGGTCGGCCATCAAGGACGTGACCGAGGAATGGTCAGCGCAAGCGACAAGCTGACGCCATCAACTCCAACTCGCACTCAACCCTCAACAGAGGAGAAACCGATGAAGAGGTTAGCAACGTTTTCCGTCATTCTGCTCGTTCCCGCGATATTCGCGATCGTCTGGGCGGACAATCCCGCACCACCACCCACCGGCACCGAGTTCGAGGACGCTCTACAGGCCCGCATTCTGGGGAAGGCAGGCCTGCCAAAAAACCTCGGCGAGATCGTCGGCAAGACCGCCTGCTTCAAAGAACAGCTGACCCCGCCCACGGACCAGGGCTTGCACGGATCTGTGCTCTCCTGCGCGGCCATCAAGGTTGCAGTATACGAGGACCTCAAGCTGGAAGGAGGAGGGCTTCGAGTTGTATTGTATCTCGAAGCCGACAAGATGCTTCCTTTCAAGCGCCTCGAATATGAACTCTATGCTCGCGACCCTTACTGGGTCACGATCACAGATGATGGCAAGGCCGGCGGCAGAGGCAAGCTCACCGTTCATTAACGCTCGCAAGGGCTCCTGTACCCCGGCTCAATCAATAGAAAGGAGACCATGAGACGCTTCGTCGCTCGCCATCTGACCGCTCTGCAGTTCCTCATGTCAGCGTGCGGCTCGGCAAGTCTGCTGTTCCTATTCTCCGCGACGTCAACCGTCGAGGTGTACTCCGTGAGCAGCATCAGCCTCGCGTTTCTCATCGCGGCAAACATCCTGCTCTGGGGCGACCACCGCTTGCGGACCGTCCCGGCTCGACCCAACGTCCGTTAAGGACGCGGGGTATCCACCCCGGCTCAATCCCATTCACGAACAACGTGAGTGGAGGAGAGCCGGGGAGTTTTTTATTCCGTCATTGCGAGCCCCGCACTACTCGAGTTCGAGTAGTGCGGGGCGTGGCAATCTCAACGGGATTGCTTCGCTTCCTGCCTGCCGGCAGGCAGGCGCTCGCAATGACAGACCATTTCAATGAACTAGACCAAAGAACCAGTATCTGCCAAAATACCTTCATGCCATCAAAAAATTCAAAAAAAGTTATTTGCCATGACATCGACGGCAAGACATACGAATTCGACAGCAGCGAACTGCGCTTCCGTCCTTCGGTATACGGCATACTCATCAAAGATAATAAAATTCTTCTCTCGCCGCAGTGGGACGGGTACGATTTTCCCGGTGGCGGCATGGAACTGCATGAAACGGTACACGAAGGTCTTGTACGAGAATTCCTTGAGGAAACCGGGTTCACTGTCCAACCGCAACAATTGATCGCCTGCGAATCGTCATTTTTTTATCCTAAATACTCAAAACTGAGCACGCAACCCGCAAACACCGTACTGATTTACTATACCGTTACTCTTGTAAAAGGACGGCTCTCGACAGACGGATTTGACGAAACCGAGAAAGCATATGCCAAAATTGCCGAGTGGATCGATCTCGATAAGATTGAGGCTCTTAAATTCCTCAATCCGGTTGATAGTGTTGCGATCATACACAAAGCGCTTACGTTAACTAAAGCATCAGCGTAGAGCAGAGCAGAAGTCACTTACAAACGGTTAAGGCCGTCGCATCACAAGACGGCTCTCTTTCCTGAGCATAAATCCTCTTGACCATGCTGACCAGTTCGTTATGCTTATATCTCACTATGCCAAAGAAAAAGCGAATGACCGTCGAAGATCTTGCTCTCATCATACAGAATGATGTCGTTGCCCACATGGCCACGAAAGATGATATCGCACGCCTTGAACAACGCCTTGATGAACACGGGCGTCGTCTGGATCATGTCGAAGCACATCTCGCTGATCTTCGCTCCGGTTTCCGCAATCTCAACATAACGCAAAATCGCCTGGTAACCACTCTTGCTGGAAAACGCATACTTACTATGGACGAGGCGCGAGGCCTCTCAGCCGCGTAGTAGCTCGCGTAAAATATTTTAAGGTACTACCGCTCCCGTTGCGTAACCTCAGGAGTGAAAATCAACAGCTTCCTCAATAACAAAGCCCCGATAATAATTCATAGTGTCAGATACGCCCTCAGTTTTTTTATAAGCAGCTGAATCAGCTCCGGATCGTCGCGATCCCATCGATCAGGAACATCCAGGTCATAGACCGATCTGCCTTTCAGGTCAAGGTGCGTCTTGAGAAATGTCAGATGGCCGTCTTCTTTTTCCGACATCACAAAAATACTATCGGCCCAGTCAATCAATTCCTGATTTATTCTCCGAACGGCTTCTTCATGCGTACCGGCTGATCTTGCCATGTATTGTTTTGAATCGCTAAAAAGCGCCTCGGCGGTAGGACTGCGATCAAGATTACCGCTGCAAACAAACAGAAGGTGTTTCTTCATAAAAATTAATACTTCCTCGCCACTATTTCTAACGCCCGCAGATTTGCAGGATCAACAATAATTTTCCGTGCCTCTTCCAATGTCATCCATTTCGTGTCGTGGAACTCCCGAGGATCAACGTTAAAGTTCGCTCCGTCGGTGCGCATCAGATACCACATATCATAATGCATTGTGCAAGGCCGAACTTTTTTGTCGACAGGGACAATGGTAAACAGGAAAGGCAGGGGAGTGTCTTGGAAGTATTTTTTTACACCGAGTTCTTCCTCTATTTCTCTGTTCAGCGTTTCCAAAATCCCCTCGCCCTTGTCGATATGCCCGCCAGGGGAGAGCCATAAGCCGGACTTTTTATGGTGAACAATAAAAAACGTTTTATTTTTAGGATTATACGGCAAAAAATAAACGCAAAAATGCGTTTGGGGATTTTCGTCTCTTGTCAGAGCTCCTTCTTCCGCTCTTTTTAAAAATCGCTTGTAGGTACTTTCACTATCACACAAGGAACTATTCAGCGTCTTGGAAATTTGATCGTACAACATACACTTACTATTAATATTTACGCACTACGGCTTTCACCACAGCCGCAATTTTGAGCTCATCTTTCGGCACGATCGGTGGATACTTTTTGTTGGCCGCAACGAGGGTAACCTGTCCGTTCACTTTCTGGAAATACTTCATGGTCCACTCATGATCGACTTCGGCGATCACGATGTCGCCCGCTTTGGGATCTTTGCCTCGCTCGACCAAGACCAGATCACCCGGCATAATGCCTGCATCAAACATCGAATCGCCGGAAACTTTTAAGAGAAACGTTGCCTCGCGCTTTTCGATAAGGTACTCATCCAGGGTCATGGTGTCCGAAAGTTCTTCTTCGGCAGGGGAGGGGAACCCGGCCTCGACCGTTCCCAAAACCCGTACCGGCAAGGTCAGCTGGCGGGGGACGATCTTGCCGCTTGTATCCTTCTGAATAAGGCCTTTTTCAACCATGGTATTCACCAGCTTATAGGCCGAATTTTTCGATTTAAAGCCCATTAGACGCATGATCTCGCTATAGGTGGGCATCCGCCTATGCTGCTCGTAAAAAGCCATTATTTTGCCATACTGTTTTGTGCTCATATATATAGTATAGGTGAACGTTCGTTCACCTGTCAAGATCGCGCAGCGACCGCAGATCCCCGAAGCTGCCGCCAAATGGCTAAGCGAAGGGGGTCAAACACCTTGAAGCGGGATTTGACCTTGAGCGAAGTCCCGCTGAGCGGGACGAAGTCGAGAGGTCAAATAGTGCCGGGTGGGCTTTCAATACACATTGCCTATTTCAAAAATAACTGTTAGATTATTAATCAACGTACACCAAACCGCACGCCCACCACGAAAGGAGGGGCAGTGAAGAAACGGTTCACCGACGAGCGTCAACGGGGACGGGAAAGGGCTCTCGACTCCGAGATCCAGGATGCCTCTGTCAAAGAGATGCCGATCCTTGACGGCGACACCATCGGACAGATCGTGGCGAACCACATCAAGGTCGCCCATGCGGAGGAGGGAACGGTGTCCATCGACACCGATAAGGGCAAGCGGACCATCAGAACCGTCACCGACTAGCTGCAACCGCAGCAGGAGGGCAGCGCTCGACAACCAGCGGACTCGCTCTACCGCTGGTTTTTTCTATACCGTCATTGCGAGGAGAAGCCACGACGCTTCAGTCAGGGCGACGACGCGGCAATCTCGCTGGTTAGTCGACTACTCGGCGGGATCGCCACGGTCCAATATCCGCCTGCTAGCGGAATTGGACCTCGCGATGACATACTGCTTGACAACTATTTCGCCGGTGCTAAGTTCAAAGTGAGGTCGGATGCGGCCCTGGCAATTCAGCCGGGGCGACTGCACGAGCAGCACAAACCAGAGAAACCACGGAGGGACCTTTGGAGAAACGTCCGACTTCATACAGGGAACAGGCGAGCATTCGAGCTGACAGCTCGCCTGTTCCCACCACTCGATTCGCCCTCGGCTCTCGCCTAGGGCTCACTCGTGGTCTACGGTCTCGGTGTTACACCTCGACCTTCGACCGTGATCAGCGAATCGAGTGCCTTGAGCGAAGTCGAAGGGCATGAGACTGCAATCACTCTCCGGCAAGGGAGAGTTTTTTGTTTCCTCGACACCATATTGACACTTTGCCATGCAGGGTCTAAACTGCTCCGATTGTTCATTACAGGCCCTCTACATGCATTGAACGCTATTCCCCTTTCAAGGAGAGAGAGCTACCCATGCAGACAATGACGGATGCTCCCATGCATCTCGGCTCGAGGCCAGGCCCGCAGATCACAATCGTGGGCCTCAACAGTTGGGCGCTCCAGCACATCCGCGACGCGACACCGAGTAGGCGGAACGACTTGCATCTGCTGCTGAACCCGGAGAGTGAGCTGCCGGTCCAGGAATATCGGATGCCGTACAGCACGACGCTCGTCGAACGAGCACAGTGTTGCGTGCGGGGCACGAACGATGGAGGCACCTGGGTCTTTCTCGCTCTGTACAGTCGGAGTGATGAATCGGTGCCGGAGTCGGTGCACACGACGTCCCAGATCGAACGCATCATGCGCAAGGCCAACGCCTGGCCGATAGAGGAGTAGTGATCGGCAAAGGAGAGATACAGGAGACCCGGAAACGGGTCTCTTTTCTTTTTTAATCACTAAGGACCAGGCCAGCGGTGACCGAGGGGAGACAGCTCAATAGTTAATTTAGTAGTATACTGAATTAATGAAACGAGCAGGTGGTTTTACGTTAGTTGAGTTGCTTGTCATTATTGCTATTATTGGTTTTCTCTCAACAATTATACTGGTCAATCTTAGAGCCGCGCGGGTGAAAGCTCGGGACATACAACGCACCGCCGCAGCACGCAACATTCTATCTGCTCTTATTGATATTCATACTACTGATGGAAGCTTTCCGTGCACGTCGCTGCAGGCTTCGTTCCAGACACCGGGTACCTTTATGCAGTTTCTAGTGGACAGAGGATACTTAAAAACGAATCCTAAGGATCCTATAAACGCGAGCTGGGCGACCACCTACGAATTCAGAACATTCAAAAAAACGACCGGAGGAGCATGCGGGCAGATTGCGTATTTCGGTATTTACAGCGAGGGTGCACCAATAGTATGTCCGCCTGAACCTTTCGCGCGTGCAGTTGGGACACAGCACTGCCATATGTTTTATCCTGAGCCGCTTCCGTGCCCGAGTAACCCGTACAATTTACCACCGGACGAACCGGGGCTTCCGGCTGATTGCCCTCCAGGTATTGCCGACTAACAATACACTGATGAGCGCTCACCCGGTAAAACAGAGGCCGCTCACTTCTTCAGCGGATGAAACTTGCGATGTTCTTTAGCCGCATACCGGTCGGACGCATGCACATACCGAGTCGTCGTATCGAGCGACTCATGGCCAAGGAGAACCTGAATGGCGGCCGGGTTTGCCCCTGATTCGGCAAGATAGGTCGCAAAACCGTGCCGCAACGAATGCGCGCTTGTCGGCACGTTGATATTCAAAAGCTCGCGATATTCTTTTATCTTTGACTGCAAATAGTTCGGCGAAATACCTTTAAACATGCTACCGGTATTTCTGCCCCGCGCCGGAATAAACAAGTGGGGGAGTCGGTCCTCACCGCGTTCCTTCATATACCGGTCGAGCTGCTGTAAAGCCCGTTCGGTCAGATACACGAACCGTTCTTTTTTACCCTTGCCTCTGATAAATATCTTGCCGTGCGAATAATCGATCTGATCCTTTCGCAAATTGACGAGCTCCGAGATACGCATGCCCGTTGCAAACAACATCTCGAGCATCGCGCGGTTCCGCCATCCGGTGAATTTATTTTTTTCGAGCTTTTCGGGCGATTCTATCAATCTGACCAGATCCACGAATTCGGCAACGCGAGGATGCTTTTTTTCGGTTCTGACGAGTTTAATGGCCTCCGGCGGGATTGGAACGAACTCATCCATGTCTATCATGAATTTCAGATAATTACGCAGCGAAGAAAGCATCCGGTTCACCGAAAAGCTGGAAAGGCGCTGCATGGCTCTGGCCCCTTTCGCGGTCTTGCGGTTGATAGAGAAGAGGTAGGCCTTGTAATCCTCGATAGTGGACTTCATGATGCCTTCGAACCTCGTTTTTTGATACAGCAGAAAGTTTTCGAACGATGTGAGGTCGCGCTCGTAATTCTGCAGCGTTTCGTCGGAATAGTTGTTGCTCTGCAGAAAACGCAGAAATGTCTCCTTTTTGGGGAGAGGGGTGTCTGCCCGGGCTTTTTCGCTAACCTGCTTTTTCATAGGTCTTAAACCGAGTGTTTGGGATATTATACTCAGTTATATGATAAGCAAAAAACAGGATAAATGCAAACGCTCGGACTCCCCTACTTCTTCGGGCAGCTTACGCCGCCGCATCATCATAGCTCCAGTTGTTGATCGATAACCATCTTTATCTGCTCGTATGGCAACGCGCCGGCAACATACTGACCGTTAATGAATGTCGCCGGTGTTCCGTTTACGCCCCCTGCAAGTCCGTCCTGATAATCCACTTCGACGATTGCCGCTTTCGTCCCTCCGTCAAGGCAGGCATTGAACTTCGTGGTATCGAGCTTAAGATCGCCTGCTGTTTTTTTGATGGCATCGAGAGTCAAACTACCGCCATCATTAAGGGCAAAAAGCTCGTCGTGCATATCCCAAAATTTTCCTTGGTCTGCCGCGCATTCGGATGCCTCGGCTGCCTTTTGCGCCAGCGGATGAATTGAGCGTAAAGGAAAATGCCGATATACAAGCCGGACTTTGCCTGCATAGTCCTTCAAAACCTGATCGAGCGTCGTCTTGAAACGGGTACAGAAAGGGCACTGAAAATCGCTGTATTGGATAAGCGTAACCTGTGCCGACTGGGTGCCCCGGATGTGATCGCTCGTAGTTACTGCGCGAATCTTCAAAGCATTGCTCTCAGTGGGAATCGGCGGCGTGTATGTGCTCGCATTCGGCTGCTGAACCGTCGGCGGCTGAAGCTGCGAAGACCACCTGTCGTTATAGGGCAGCTGTCCGGGTCCTGCCGGGTCATACCCGTTCTTTGCCTCCTCGAGATCGGAATAACCGTCATGATCGGTATCCGCGGCACGCGCATCCGAACCATAGTACGCCTCTGCCGTATCGGGCAAACCGTCACTATCCGTATCAACTTTGAGCGACGCGGAACCTTCAACCGAAAGTGTTTTTGCATTCGCCGTATTTTGACCCTCAACATAAAGCAATACGTTGTCCATGTCAGGCCCACTCCTCGCTCGCGCGGATTCAGGGTCATCATTCGTGATGCGTTTTGGAAGATGCATCGTGTAGCGAAGCGTATAATCGCCCGTGCCGGACTGCGCATACTCATATGGGTTTCCGGAATAGATATCCTTTGGTACCGAGACAATGAACGGGATCTCCGGGTGCAAATCCCAATAATTATCGAAGCTGTTCGGGAAATCAAGGGATACCTGTGCTTGGGCTTTCCTCAGTCCGAAGAGTTTCTGAACGGAATCACCGAATGCGATGTATCCGTTCCAAAGAGACCGCATGAATGTTGTTTTCTTGGTTACCTCGCCCCTCTTTTTCGTCAGATCATCAAGCGTCGCAGGATAGATACCCGTATAATTGTAATAGTAAGAAAGCGCCTGCCGGATCGCGGCGATGCGGCTGACTTGCGTATTGAAGCGATAGAGCTCCGGTGTTACGCCGGTCAGTGCAACCTGCGCCTCCTCGAACGTCATAAAATCCTTCGGCGCTTCGACAACGACCGGCTGATTCACATCCGTGAGGTTTGTCACTACCTCCACGGTAACTTGCTTATCCTTGAATTTGGCGACGTTTGCGGCCGGTACAAGACGGAACCGGTACGAGAATTGCGACGGATATCCCGTTTTTTTATCGACGAGGATCTTAAAAACCGTATTATTCTTAATGTACGACAGGAACTGCTGGAACGACGCGGTCTTCATGTATTTCAACGATGTCTCGTCGAGCTTGATGAGCGCATCGTCTCCGTACTTATTCTTCAGCTCTCCCGAGAGTTTCTCATACCACCCCACGACCCTATTCTCATCGTAGGACACCGCATATGCATACATCGGAACTTCGGCGACCACTTCGTCGGGTAATGAAAAATCAGGAACCAAAACCTTCTCATCACCCATGCTCTTGAATATGGTCTGGATCTGCTCAAGCGCGTTCCTGTTCTTCTCCTGTTTGTCGCCCACGAACGAAGCGATCTCCGGCAGTTGCCCATACGACAGCAGATCCTCACGCGTTATCTGCACCCATGTATTCTTGATACTGGCCAGATCCATAAAAAAGAGGGACGGGAATTTGGTAATGATCCCATACCACACATCTCCTTTCTTGCGGACCTCAACGTTGGCAGCGGCAGTAAAATCTCCGAAAGCAACACCCCCTCCCAGGGTGAAGCTCGCATCGGCTTTGGCATCGGCATTGCGCTGGGACGTTCCCCCGACGTTCACCTGAACGGCAAAATCGGCAGGAAGAAAGTCGAAGTAATTGGTCGCTTCTCCCTGTTCGAAAAAACTCACCCAGTTCGGGCGCGGCGGTTTTGCCGAAAAATAAAAATAAGTGCCGCTGCCGGCGGTAAACGTGACCGTTTTTCCCGTCGTGCTTGTTGCGTTCTTATTTCCGGTAAGTTGCGCTGCTTTGAGCGCCTCGTCGGTTTCAAACGTTACCGTGAGCGCATACTGCTGCCGTGGCGTATCAGGCACATACGTATACTCGGCGACGCTCAGCATGCCGAGTGCGGCGATATCCGCCAACCGGGCCGGATACGAACTATAGCGGTCGCGGTAGGTACGTAATTCCCCCTGGATGCGGTTGACATCGCGAAATCTGTTTGCATCACGCTCGTACATCTGCTCCTCGGCCTGAAATTCCGGAAAGCTGGATAGCGTCAAAGGTGTTGCTCCCGCTTCCCGTGCATCGGCCTTCACGCTGAGCGTCGAAGCGTACGTTGCGGAATTGATCTCCTGTATTTTTCCAAAGAGCCCTGCAAATACAAGCTGTTTGTCGATGAATCCGGAAGTTTGAAACGGCCAGAGTTTCGTAAAATACGCTGCAGCCGCATACCCGGCTCCTGCGAGGATAATCACCGCACCGATGATAAGAAGTTTCTTGCCTATGCCCCCTCTCCCCTGCTCCCCCGTCCATGTTTGTTCGGGCATGGCCGTAATCTTTGACGACTGCACCGGCTGTTGCGCCGGCGTCGGCATAATCGGTACCGGCTCACGACCGGGCACTGGCATGGGTTGTTGATCCATAAGAATTTGTTACCATTATAAAAATACCCGCTAAGTATAACATGAATTTGCTCGTCGCTACAGACGAACCGTGCTAGGGCCTCCCAATCGAAAAATATACCAATCCGGCTGCACGTACCTCTTCAGGTTGCCAGATATTGCGACCGTCGCCGATGAGGGTTCCCCGCATGCGCTTCTTCACTTCGACGAAATCGACGCCCCGGAACTCGTCCCAATCCGTCAAAAGCAGCAGCGCGTCGGCACCCACAACAGCTTCCATGGGATTTTTTGCGTATCGAATTTTGGGGAAATAGTGTTTTTTTGCAACGTCCATGGCGGCCGGATCAAAAACCTGCACCCGCGCCCCTGCTTTGAGCAATTTTTGTATGATGCCGATCGAAGGCGCTTCCCGCATGTCGTCGGTCTTCGGCTTGAATGCAAGGCCCCAAACAGCAACGACGCTGCCGTCAATGGCGGGGATATGTTGCACCAGTTTTTCGTAGAGATGCACTTTCTGACGCTCATTCACCTCCTGCACGGCCCGCACAATGCGAAACTCGTACCCGTTATCCCTTCCCGTCTGCGCCAATGCATCGACGTCCTTCGGAAAGCAGCTGCCGCCAAAACCGATGCCCGCATGCAAAAACCTGCGCCCGATGCGATTATCGAGTCCCACTCCCCTTTCGACCGCGGTGATGTCAGCTCCGACGCGTTCGCAGAGCTGGGCGATCTCGTTCATGAAGGATATTTTTGTTGCAAGAAGCGCATTTGACGCGTACTTGATGATCTCGGCGCTTGCACTATCGGTCACAAAGAACAACGATCCTTTCTCAATGATCGGAAGATATAATTTTTTCATGACCTGCACGGCCCGATCCGACGTGGCACCGATGACGATACGATCCGGCTTCAAACTGTCCGCCACCGCAACACCCTCGCGCAGGAATTCCGGATTTGAGATCACGTCAAATTCATGCTGAGCGTTACGCTTGCGCACTTCAGTCGCAATCAACTCCCGACAGACGGCTCCGGTGCCGACCGGTACCGTCGATTTATTCACAAATATTTTATAGCCGTTCAAGTGCGCCCCGAACTGCCGGGCAACGTCCTTGATCGCCGTAACATCCGCGCGATGATCCTTGTCGGGTGGGGTACCGACGGCGGAAAATACGACATCGGCCCATTCGATCGCGTCCCCGGTATCCGTGCCGAATGAAAGGCGCTTTTCCCGTGTATTACGCTCGACAAGGTCGCCAAGCCCCGGCTCATAGATCGGCAACTTTCCTCTTTTCAGACCCTTGATCTTCCGATCGTCAATATCGACGCAGATGACCTCGTGCCCGGTTTCGGCAAAACATGCTCCGACCGTTAAACCGACGTATCCGGTACCGATAACCGCTACTTTCATGGTCAGAAACCAAAACGGATAAACTGCTTTGCACGATCAAGCTGCGAGTCGCCGGATCCGGTGTCCTGGACCGCGATATCCGGCGTTATTCCTTTTCCGTCAATGCTCTGTCCGTCCGGCGGCAGCCATTCGAACGTCGTAAACTTAAGGCCGGAGCCGTCTTCGAACGTTTCAAGCGTCTGGCCGGTGCCCTTGCCGTAGGTCCTCGCTCCGATGATCGTCGCGGCGTGATACTCGTGCAGTGCCGATGCTAAAATTTCTCCGGCCGACGCCGTTTCTTCGTTCACCAAAAGTACGGTCGGTACCAAAGGGACCTGTCTTCCGTCGGATGCGACGTACCTGGTGTTCGTTCCCCGTTCGCGCGCCGTATAAATGACCTGATCGCTCGTCAGCCACAGATCGGCCACCAGGGCCGCCGATTGCGTCAAGCCGCCCGGATTGTTCCGCAGATCGACGATGACACCTTGCGTATTGGAACTCACAACCTTCGCCAGTGCGTCACTGAATTTACCTGGTAGATCGGCACTGAAGAGCGAAAATTTAAGATATGCGATCGAGTTATCGAGCACACTTGCGTCCACCGTCGGGATGTCGATGCGCCTCCGCGTTACGACATACTCCTGGGTAACGCCGCTTGAAGGCCGGTATATCGACAGGCGCACCGTCGTATTGGCGGCTCCTCTGATCAGAGAAACCGCGAAGTCCACCGAGACGCCGTCGGTCGACTGGCCGTCGATGGCAAGTATCTGATCTTTCGGCAACAGCCCGGCCTGCTCAGCTGGACTTCCGCTGATAACGGAAACGACGTAAATGCTCTTGTCCTTTGATTGGATGTACGCGCCAATGCCTTCGATGGTACTCGAATCACCCTGAAATACGGCTTTCTGCCTTTGGTTCTGTTTCGGGGTATAGAACTCCGTGTACGGATCATGAGTACCCGCAGCCATGCCAGTTAACGATGCGTAGAACAGATCCTGACGGGAGAATGTATCGTTGTGCAAATGAAATTGCGACAGGAGGTTCAGCATGGTGTCATAGGTCTGATCATTAACCAGATCGGCGTCTTCCGCAGAGGTCTGGCCGAAACTCATCAGATTGAATCCGTTCTCCAGCGTCACGGGGATGTCACCGAGACGATCATCGCGCATATCGAGCGCAAGGGTTTTCATGACGTCAAAACCGGCGTCGGTCGGTTCCAGCGCGTACCGTCGGTCATTGAGCGGATTGACGTACCATGTCTTACCGTGACCGTCAACCTGCAGCAGAAGATATCCGCGCATCCGCTGAATAAGCGCAGCATCCGATTTCGCTGTTGACCCGGTCGCATCGGGGATCTTGTTCAAATTCCGCGTGGTTATGCCGACCGAGTGAATACGCAACAGGCGGGCGAACGCGTTCGTATCGCTCAGCGCGAATCGCTTTTGCGTAACCGGATCCACATACCAGTAGAAAAGCCGGCCCTGGTAATCCTGTCTCAGAAACGAACCCGCATAACGGACGCGGGTAAGCTCATCGGCGAGTGCCGGCCGTCCTGCAAAAAAGAGGATGGCTGCAAATGCGCCGATGATGAAGAAAAAAAAGCGTCGATTCATCATAGATAAAATTGTGGACGTAGCGTATCACAGGTACGGAAAAAAAAGAACCCGATGCCGTTTATCCGGGGGCCGGATATACCGTAAGCGTTTATCGGATATACAGGCTCTCTCCGAAACGCAGATCGACGTATTCCCGCGGTTGCTCATAGCTGGCATCCGAGACGAACGAAGCGAACCGGTCCACCTGCACATCGATCGGAAGCTGCGTGTTGAAATACACCTTGAATCCCTTGTCCGTCGTCAGTGTCATGCGGTCGTTTTCGTCATTCATATTGAAAGCGGCAATGATAAACCCCCGGGGGACCCGCTCATTCCATAGCTCATGAAGCGCCGCGGCCTGCTCCAAATAAGCCACCGCAACCGGCTTTGAGCGGTCCACACGTTCATCGGCAAGTACGGTCATGCCCTGCGGCGGCGCGGGCGTATCCTCTATCCTCGCTCCCCTGCGATCAACCGTAAAATAGCCGTCGGATTCCTGAACTACGAAGCCGCCGACCTGCTCATGAACGTCAAGAACGAGCTTGTTGGGAAATATTTTATGAATGCCGCGTATGCTCATGAAATACGACTGCTCGAGCTCCTGTACCAGCGACCTCGCGTTAAAGAGAAAATAATTGTCGTTCCTGAACAGCACGAATCGGCGGCGCATCAGTTGTGAGTCGATAAACGGACGAAGTTCATCGGCAGAAAGATACTGCAGCCCGCGCACGTCTATCGCGCTGAGCCGAAAAGCAGGAATATGAAAAATACTCTGGATAAGCAAAATCGCCGCAATACACCCGATGATGATCTTGGCCCGCCTGAATTGCTTCTTGTCCGCGTTTGCATAATGATCCCGGTATACAAGCGACCGGCGGGAAGCCGTAAACACCGGCGAGGACGGTGCTTTTTTTGGACGAAACAATTTTTGTGATCCTGAAAATCGCATACGTGAAAACTAGGCAACACTGCCGGACATAAGCACCGACATGAGCTGCGTGCCCGCCGCCATAGGCCGTCTCTTAAGCTCCGATACTTTTCTGCCCACCCATCAAGGGCTGCAAAACCTTTGGAACGGCAATCGTGCCGTCAGCCTGCTGATAATTTTCCAAAAGCGCAATCAAAATCCGCGGCGATGCGATCACTGTATTATTCATGGTATGCGGGTAACGGACGGAACCGTCGGAAGCGCGGTAGCGGATATTCGCGCGGCGCGCTTGCCAGTCGGTCAGCAAAGAACATGAATGGGTTTCACCGTAGCTCTTCCGTGAAGGCATCCACGTCTCGATATCGTACATCTTATACTTCCCCGCTCCCATATCACCGGTACAGATGGCGAGTACGCGGTATGCAAGCCCCAAATCCTGCAATATCTCCTCGGCAATGTGCAGCAGCTCCTCGAATAACGCGAGGGACACCGAAAGATCGTTTTCGCATATAACAACCTGCTCAACTTTCCAAAATTCGTGAACGCGATACAGGCCCTTTGTGTCTTTGCCGTAGCTGCCGGCTTCGCGCCGGAAGCACGGCGAGAATCCGCAATACTTCAGCGGAAGCTCCTTGGTTTCAATAATCTCATTCGCACGATACCCCATGAGCGCAACTTCCGCAGTTCCGGATAAAAACTTATCCTCTACCGGATACACCTGGTCCTTAACGAGAGGAAACCAGCCGGTTGCCGTGAGCCCGATCTCATTGACCAGTGACGGTGTGATGAAAGGCGAATAGCCCTTTGCAATCATTTTGTTGAACGCATAGGTCATGACTGCCCAGTGCAGCCGCGCAAGATCGTTTTTAAGGAAGTACCCGCGGAAACCGACAACTTTAGTGCCGCGTTCGGTATCAATCAAATCAAGCTCGGTGCCGAGTTGCAGGTGATCCTTGGCAGGAAAATCGAACTTTGGAATTTTTCCCCAGGTCCGGAGTTCTTTATTTTCGGAATCGTCTTTGCCGACCGGCGTGTCATCGGAATACACGTTCGGCACGCGGAGCATGACGTCGTTAAACCGTGCTTCAACCTCGCGCAGCGCCGGATCGAGCTTTGCAAGTTCCTCCTTGATTCGTTTGCCTTCCTCGATCTGCCGGGGATCGGGTTTGGCGCCTTTCGGCTTCATTGATGCCGCGTTTTCGTTGCGCTTCCGATTCAACTCCTCCACTTTCTGGAGCAGCGACCGGCGCTCCTTATCGGCGGAAAGCAAGGCCTTCAAATCGCATTTAATGCCCTTGTTCCTGATCGCCTCCTCAACCTTCTTTTTGTTTTCAATGATGAAATTGATGTCTAACATAGTTATTTAATACTACTTGAGCTTTGATACTTCCTCAAGTCGGTTGAGAACGAACTCCCGCGGAAGCGCCGTCAAGAACCATCCTGCCTGCGGGCCCGATGTCTTTGCCAAAAATGTCAGATACAGCGCCGAGAAAAGTTCCACCGGAGGGATGCCGAGTTCCGATTTGATCGCGTGAATCTTCTCGTGAAGCTCCGCTCCAGAAAACTTCTTGTTCTCCCGCATGTACTGCAGGATACTCGCCAACGCTTTTTTTTGGAGCGGGCTAAACGATTTGGTTTGTTCCGGCAGTTCTGTCTGTATCGTAAGCTTGTATTTCTCCGGGCCGTATTTCTCGAGCCAACCAAGCGCCCGGGTAAAGCGTGCATTCATCTCCGTTCGCTCGGCCGCCGTCAGCTTCGATCCTTTCATTTCCGCAACGGCCTGGTCTAACGTAATGTGCGGCATCTGGCTTAAGTAGGCGATTTGGGAAAACCTCGGTAAAAAAATCTTCTTCAGCTTTGCCCGTTCACCGGCGGGAAACGCATAAGGAAATAACGCCGCAAAATCATCATCTTTCTTTTCAAAAAATGCCCGTGCATACGTGTCGAATGTATCGTACAAAATCGGTATGGTGTCGCCGTACGGATCAAAATCGATTTCCTTGCTTGGCTCGCGGAGCATCAAAAATCGAAGCAGCCGCGGCGGCAAAAGATCGGCGATCTCTTTGGAACTTGATCCCATTCCTTTGGACGATGACATCTTTTTCCCGCCCACGACGAAAAAATTATACGGAATATCGTACGGCGGCTCATACTTGAAGATTTCTTTGCAAATTCTGGCTGCGATCTGTCGGGCGCCGCCCTTCGTGTAATGGTCTTTCCCTCCGCCTTCGATATGCACGCCGTGCACCTTGAATTTTGCAGCCCATTCCACCTTCCACGGCAGTTTTCCGCGACCGTCAAACGGGTTTACGGTGCCGGAATGGCCGCAACCAGCCGCCCACTTCACAAGGGCTTCTTCACACCGATAGGTGACCTTGTTCCCGTCCCATCCGTTAACCTTTGTCGTTCCGACCGTGCCGCACGACTCGCACACGACTTGGAGCGGATACCAATCGGCGTCTTTGACCGAGCCCGAAACTTCCTTGTAGATCGCCCGAATGGCTGCGGCGTTATCGAGCGCCAGGCGAATCGTCTCGTTATAGGCACCAGCCCGGTATTCGTCGCTGGAATAATACGGCTTTGGTGAAAATCCGAGCGTTGCAATAATGCCCAGGAACTCCCTGGCCCAGTAATCCGCAAAGTTTTTTGCCTTCCCGTCTGGAGACGGCACATCACAGAGCAGTTTCCCCATGTAAGGGCGAAAGCGCTCCTGATCCACGTAGACCGGCAGTCCGTCCATCGGATCGAAATCATTGATCTCGAACAGATACTGATTCTTTATTTTTTTCTCTTTTAAAACCTCGGAGATGACCCCGTGAATAACAACACCGCGCAGCGAACCGATATGGACCCTGCCGGACATTGTTTTCTCATCACGAATAATAAGGGGCTCTCCCCTCTTGATAACCGGTTGATAGCGCGCGATGATTTCGTCGCGCATGCGATATGCCCAAAACATAAAAAAAGGCCGCTGCAGCGTTCACTATACCCGTACCGAACCTAAAAATCAACCGTTCATCGGCAGCACAACGGTCCTCTTTCGTCTGGCATGCAGTATGGTTGCCGCGTTCAGTGCCACGAGCGCGGTCACGAACAGATCGACGGGAAAAATGTTCCGGGCGAACGTACAGCCGTAACGGCTGCACCGCGCTTCCGAACATGAATTCGGAGGGTACGAAACGAGCGACGCGACCTCAAAAACAGCCGAGCCGAGTTTCCACTGGTTCTGAGGGCAGGAACAGCAGCTCGAACGCAAGAAAACCGATTCGCTCGCGAGAAATATAAAAAAAGCGAAGCATGAAAGAATTCCGAGCGCGAGCCAGGCCTGAAAGAGTACCGAGCGTTTCTTCGGAACGTTAAACGTATTCATGCGCCGGCAATATATTTGTTAGCGAGCGTGCCGATGATCGTGCCGGCTATGGCGGCTGCGCTGGCAAGGACCAGCATCTCAAAACCTGCCCGCCACCAGACCCGGCGCGTGAAACGCGTTGTTGCAACTCCAAGCAGAAACAACCCGGTGAACGTTACGACGATGGAGACAAGCATGGCGGTCGCTATCGGCAAAAAAATGTAGGGTACCAGCGGGATTGCACCACCGATCATGTACGCGAAAAACATGTATACACCGCCGCGAAGCGCCGTCGCCTCTTCTTTTCCGTGCGCGATCGACAATTCGCGGTACGCCATTTCCTTCAAAAAAAGCTCCTCGTTCTTGGATGCGACCTCCGCCATCTTGCTCGACAGATCCTTCGGCCATCCGTCACGCTCATACATCTCGACCAATTCCTCACGTTCGTGATCCGGCATTTCGCGGAGCTCGATGCGTTCCTCGTCCAGTTTACGCTGTTCAACCTCTTTTTCCGATTTCTCCGATAAGTACGCGCCGACGGCCATGGAAATGGATTCGACCAGAATGATGACGAACCCGGCCAGCACAACGGTAAAATGATTGCTGGTACCGACAGCAATCCCCGTCAGAGCTCCCAGAGTTGACACCATGCCGTCCTCGGAGCCAAAAACCACTTCGCGCAAAACCGACATGATGCGCGAATTTTCGTGATGAATGAATCCGGCTCGCTTATGCTGTTCCATCGAGTAAGTATACCACAATCAAACGCTTCCGCTGTGCGGATTTTTCGCCCGAAAATATTTTCTCGTGTAACGGAAAAAGCTGCCGAGGTGCACGCGCGCAAGCGGATTACTGGCGATCGACCACAACGATCCTTCCGAGGACCGGCGCAGCAAATGTATTAGTTTTGCTTCCGGAACATAGTAGACCGCCCAGCCGTGCTGCCAGAAACGGCGACACCAGTCCGTGTCCTCCATGTACAGAAAAAACTGCTCGTCGAGCATTCCTACCTCGTCAACGGCCTTTCGCCGCGCCATCAGGAATGCGCCGAACAGCCAGTCAACGTCCCGTGCTGCCGCATGATCCCAGTCCTCCATAAAATACGAGGCAAGCCATCGCTTCCCCCACGCGGTCCGGGCAAACGGCGTTCTTCGCATGAACGGAAGTACTACCGTCGGAAAGCGCAAACAGGAGTATTGCAATGAGCCGTCCGCGTTGGTGAGCATGGGTCCCGCAAGCCCCACGCGCGGATGAGCTTCCATGAACGTAAAAAGACGATCAACGGCTTCGGCAGTGAGCACGATATCGGGATTGACGATGAGACAGTACCGCCCCCCTGCGACCCGAAGAGCGGCGTTGTTGCCGGCAGCATAGCCACGGTTCTTCCCGGTCTGAATAAAAGTTACGCCCGGGAAATCTTTTGCCAGAACGTCCTGTATCCCGTCTCCCGAATCGTTATCGACGACGATCACTTCGTATAGGCACTTCGTTTGCTGTGACAAAAAATGTCGCAGCTGCTCCTTAATCAGATTGCGAGCCCGATAATTCAAAACGATAATTGAGACGTCGATGTTCATTGCAACCACTCGTTAAATTCCCGTGTCGTGAGGCGCCGTTTCGCCTGTATCTGCCGACGCTTTCTCCGCATCTTCGGATAGAAACGCAGCGCTTCGCCCAAACCCGTCAAACTTGACCGGTCCAGAAACAGCAGATACCAAAATTTTTGGAACTCGAACCATTTGATCGCCAGCAGGTGACGGAGCGTAACGGGCCAAAAATGATTTTTATAGATCATCAGTAAGTGGTTCCGGTACGAGTAACGGTTAATCTCGCGGCGCTGCTTCCGGTCGTGCCATCCGGCTGATTGCCCGGTTACGTTCCGGTGATGATAGGCAACCGCAACAGGGTCCACGTAACTTTTCCAGCCGGCAATGGCAAGACGCCATGCGAGATCCGCGTCCTCTTTGTAGCAAAAAAAATCCTCATCAAAAAATTCAAAACCGTGTGCACTGCCCGTATTCCGCACTGGGATCTTGACCGCATCAAGCGCCGCGCGGCGCAAGAGCACCATGGCACCGCTCACTCCAAACACCTGCTCCGCCTCGCGTTGCGTCATCTGCTCCCCTTGAAGCCGGTCCACGATCCGGTAGCTCTTCATAATTGAAAGCCCCATGCTGTCGATCTGCCGCGTTGTCTTGTGCTCTTCAAAATCCCAATACAGAAGCGCGCCGCCCACCGCCGCGACGTCATCCACGCGATCCATTGCGGCCACCATTTTTTCCAGACAATCCGGCTCGAATATCATGTCGTGATTGACGACGAACACGTACGGGCTGCTGGTCCAACCGATTACCAGATTATGCGCGCGAGCGAACCCCAAATTTTTTTTCTGGCGAAAAATGCGCGCGTTGGGAATCAGCTCCTGAATGATCTCAACGGAATGATCGAATGAATTGTTATCAACGATCAAAAGCTCCCAATCGGTAAACGTTTGTGAGAGTAAACTGCGGCAAAAGGTCCGTGCATACCGCTCACTGTTGTACGTGGCCAAACTAATGGAGACTCGGGGCATATGCGTTTTCAGTACGAGCATACAGAATCGCCAGCAGAAGCGCCAGGTAGCCGATTCCCAGGGGGTGATTCAGATAGGGACTGGTCATATGGACCGCGGCGATAAAAATGAGACCGGAGAAAAGAACGGTCATGGGTGCCGCACGATCACCGGCGCGCTTCAGGGCCGAAGCAAGGCAGTAGGCGAGATACAGGAGCGCGCCCGCAAAGACCGCGAAACCAATGAACCCCATTTTCAAAAGCTGATCAAGATACCCCCACTCGAACGCGTACGTGTTCACGGTACCCGAAGGGTTCTGTGGAGTCCGGATCCTCGGATCGCTTGACGAGAAGGTAACGGTCTGCCCGAAACCGCTTCCGGCTATCACGTGCTTGCCTATCGCACGCAGAAGCGGCGGAAGCTGCTGCATCCGGGAACTGCCGGCTGCATCGTTCAGTGAAATGCGACCTGCCAAGAACATCGCCGCTCCCCTGCCGCCCGAGGGAAGGACCAGAACAACAAGCAGCAGAATCGCACACACCAAGGAGGACCCGAGCGCCACTGCGGTCCGCGCATATGACATTCGCAATTTCAGGACAGCCGACACGGCAGCGATGGAAACAAGGGCAACCGCAAATCCGAGCCAATAACTACGGGACGAGCTCGCAAGGAGCGCCGCCGCAAGTATGCTTACCGCGGTAAGATATTTGAAGGACATCCGCCGTGAAAAACCCGCGGCGAGAATCGCTCCAAGAAGCACGATGCCGATATAGAGCTGCGATTGGATAAAAATCCTCCATACGCTTCCTGCAAGCGTTATTTCTCCGATCCGCGTATCACGGATCCACAGGTACAGGTAGTGGGGGTTCAGAAACTCGTAACCGCTTGCAAAAACATGAAACAAAAAAAGAGTTTTGCCGGCAAGCGCCATCGCAGCTCCGACTACTACCGATGCGAGCATCGGCAGATCTTCGCGTCTCAGCACCGCCGCCCAGGGCAGGACATACAGCCCAAAGAGGTATGCGTTCACATCAAGATACAATTGGTTGAACGGTTGCTGGCGAACAAGAGCTACCGCGAGCCCCCAGGCGACCGCAGCCGCTATCGAAAGGGCAATCGCGCCGGATTGTGACCGGAAAAAACGCGGAAACGACAACGAGCGGATACGGAACAGGAACATGCCGAGCGTCAATACAAAAAGCAGGGTGCGCAGCGTTACGTGAAACATGCCCAGGTCCCATGCCAGGGATGCGCCAAAAGATCCCCAGGCCAATTCGGCCAAAGGCACCGCCAGAGCGGCCTTCGGTTTCAGATACAGAGCGCACGCGTAAGCCACGACAATGACCGGAAGCACTACCCAGTTGACGAAAGGAAAAACATACGCCGCAAGCGAGACGACGTCCAGCAGGATTAAACTGAGTCCGGTTACGACGGCCCAATCGGTTCGAACCAGCTCTTCAATGCGCATATTTTTTTACCGCCTGATAACAAACGGAGATCAGCAGATTAAACGGCATCGTGCAGGCGAGGAGCAACGCGGCTCCCGCACCGTGGTACTTATAAAAATAGCGGAAAGCGCTCCGGTTATATTCGAGCTGTTTGCGGAGCGGGAGTTGCTGTCGAAAGCTCTGTGCTCCGTGATGCATTACAACGGCATCCGAAACGAAGACGACGCGGTACTGCGCCGCGCGGACACGCCGGCACAGATCGACCTCCTCGAACCACAGAAAAAACCGCTCATCGAAATACCGCAGCGACCGCATAACGTCCGCGCGGACACAGAGACACGCCCCCATCGCCTGCGGAACGTCTTGCGTCTTTCCCGGATCGAAATCCCGGTAGTAATACGAGGAAAGCGCACGGCCCCCCTGAAACAGGCGCTGAACCTTCAGGAGAATCAGCAGCAGCGCCGGCAGCGACGGATCCCTGCGGATCGATCCCTGCTGAAAAGAACCGTCGGGATTCTCGATCTTCGGAGCGGCAATGGCAACCTTTTGATCTGCGTCCATAAAGCGAACGAGACGTTCAAGCGCACCCTTCCTGACTTCCGTATCTGGGTTCAAAAAAACAAAAAACCTGCCGCGTGCATGCTCGCAACCGCGATTATTCGCTGCCGCAAAACCCAGATTATGTTTCTGCGCCAGTACCATTACGTTCGGAAATGTTTTGCGGACATGCTCCGCGGTCCCATCCGACGAAGCGTTATCGACCACGATAATCTCATACGAAAGAGCGCCTGCGCCATCCCGCAGTGAACGGATACAGGCATCGACAAGCTCGCGCACGTTCCAGGTCACGATGATGATCGAACAATCCATGTTAATACCCCATTTTTTTCTCGATAATGTCGAGCATCTGTTTCACGACATTCTGCCACGAGTGCTCTTCAACCGCGGCCCTGCGTGCTTTTTGTTTTTCAGGCGAATCCTCCTGTAACGCGTGGTAGAGTTTACGGTTAAAATCCTCGGCATCGTCCGCGAGATACACGAACTCGTTGAACAGCGCGGCTCCGGATTCGCGTGTTGCCACGACGGGTTTGCCGCATGCCAGGTATTCGTACATCTTCATGGGATTCGTCGATTCGATGAACGTCGAGCGCCGGTGCGGAATCATTGCGACATCGAACTGCTGTATGTACGCGGGGGCTTCATCGTAGCTCTTGTAGCCGAGCAAGAAAATGTTCGAAGCGCGCGCCAGCGTCTTTTTGTCTTCCTCCCGCCAGACCGGGCCGACGAGCACGAATGACTTCGTGGGGTTCTTTGAGGCAAGCTGTACGATGAGCTCCGTGTCGACGCGTTCCTGTATGACGCCGATGTACCCGACAATCGGTTTGGGAATATTCGCGATGTCACGATTGATCAGAATGTGCTTGCTCTGATAGTGCGAAAGCTCGACGCCGTTCGGTATCCAGTACACGTTGGGCTGATTGTCGAACAAACGCATCAAATCCTGCGCGACGGTAAAAATAACGTCGCTGTGCTGCTTAACGTACTGATAATTGCGCTTCAAACGCTCCTTAAACTTGACGTACGAGGGGTGCTCGATCCAGTTGTCCACGGCGTCGAAGACCGTCAGCTTCTGACCGAGGGTCTGCGTGTACTCCATGACCGGCGGGAAAAAAGACCAGAGAAGGTAATCCGAGAGTCCGCAGATATGCGCCATGGCTTTCAGTCGTTTGATAAAGCGATCCGGAGAAAGAAAAAAGGCGCTGTTCGTATACACGAACAACTTGTCGCCCAGTTTCGTCAGTTTGTCGGCGGCGCCGAACGTGAGAACCGATCCGCCCGAAAGAGTGGGAAAAATATTTTCCATATAATTCCGTATCCCGCGCTTTATCGTGAGGGGAGGGTAATCGACGGCCAGAATTTTTCCAACGCGACTGTCATGGGCAAGCTCGCGAAGCACATGATAGTTCCGATTGCTGGTCCCGCGCTGCCATTCGGCATACGAGGACATGTTAACCATAATGACATCAAATGTCTTCATACGTGCTTCTGCGTCGAATCATTTTAACAAAGCGGAGAACCGCTGTGCCTGGTCATCCCATGTCGGAAGCGATGCAAGGCGACTCTGGGCTTGCGAGCCGAGATATGCCGAAAGCTCACGATCATGCAATAAATTCACGATAGCGTCGGCAACCTCGTCGGCGCTTTCTCCCGAAAGCAGGATGCCGTTCTTGTCACCGCCCAGCGCTTCCTCCGCTCCTCCGCCCTTGCCTGCAACAATGGGGAGCTTGAAATGCGCCGCTTCAAGATACACGATACCGAATCCTTCCACGTCGGGGCCGATGGCTCGCGTGGGCATCGCAAAAATCGATGCTATCGAATAATAAGCACCAAGCGAGGTATCGGAAACGTCGGTAACGATGTCCACGAACCTGCGTAACCGCAGCTCGGTAATCAACTGGGAAAAATAAGCGTAATCGGGACCATTTCCGACGATCACGTACTGCGCATCAGGGACGTTGCGAACTATCTGCGGCATGGCCCGGATCACCGTATCCTGCCCCTTACGACGCACCAAACGTCCCACGGTCAAAATGACCGGCCGGCCCTCATAGCGACGCAAGAGCATCTGCCGTGACGGCTCATGAACTATCAGCTTCTCCGCATCATAGGAGGGCGTTATGACGGTCGCCGGGATCTCGCCGCACGCGGCGCGGACCGCCGACAGCGTGGCCTGGCTATTCGCGATCACGTGTTGCGCCGCCGTGAGGATACCGACGGCCTGGTGCCTTTTTTTCTCGAGTGCGAGATTGACGTCAAGCCCATGCAAGGAAACGATATACGGGATCTTGTGCAGCCGGCGCATTGCCAGTGCGATATTCCCCAGCGGCAACAGGTGCGGCGTCACGATGACTTCGATGCCCTCTTTTTTTACGATCCGCTGGACAACGCGAATTCCCTTCAGCCAGCTCGGGCGCACGAACGACGAGATCAGCGACTTTACGATGACCGGCTGCTTTCGGGCGACGTCGCGCTGATCGGTGAGCACCACATACCGGTCCGCCGGCAGGCGCCTGAATATCTGATAGCAGTACTGCGCGATACCGCCGCGGTAGGGATAATACTCATGTGTTAAGAGAAGTGTTTTTTTCATCCCGTTAGACAAAATAGTAGGTTGTACGTAAGCAATTGAATATGAGTTGAATTTGTCGAGAGAGATTCATCGTTTAAATAGTTGCATGAATTCCACAACATCATTCTTCGTAACTACCCGCAGTATATACAATCCTACGCAATACACAATCGCCGCCGGTACGACCGCCAAAAACCACGGCATGATAGTGGAAAAAAAGAATACGCTCGCAACCATGGCGAGCGTTACGGCGATCGCGCCCGCGGAAAAACGCAGAACGGATGACCATTCGACGCGCACGAGTTTTGCGACAACGAACATTCCGAGAAAAAATATGAAAATGGTGCTTACCGTCGATGCAACCGCGGCACCGATGACCCCGTAGCGCGGAATAAGCACGTAATTAAGCGCCGCGTTACAAAGCATGGTCACTCCCAAATGTATCGTTTGCCGCGTTTGGCGATTGCATGCATTCAGAAGCGACCCGATGGGAAAATTTATAAACAGGAACGGCAACGAAACGAGAAGAATCATAAGCGGCGCGATGGAATACGTATAGGCATCGGAGTACACGAAGGGAATGAGAGCCGGTGCAACCGCGAACAACCCGCCCGCTATCGGTAACGACACGATAAGCAAATACCGGAACGATTTGGCGAAACTTCTGCCCAGCTCCTCCGCGTTATGCTTCCAGTAATACGAAAATGCGGGATACAGCGCCGCGACAAGCGCCATCGGAATAAATTGAAACGCGAACGTAATCTTGTACGGTACGCTGTAGATACCGACCGCCGCATCTCCGACAAAATATTTGAGCATGACCGTATCGAGGTACGCATACACCTTAATGAACGCGGCAGCGATCGCAAACGGGATTGCGGCGTAGGCGATGCTCTTGGCCGAAACACTTTCCCAAAAGACACGAACACGGGTTCCTATCTTTTTCGTCAGCATCAGATAACCGAAAAGCATGTTCCAGAAGCTCGCGGCAAGCAGGGCAAGAATGATAACCCGGACGTCATATCGCTGGATAATCGCGTACGTTCCCAGCGCGATCACGATGCAATAGAAAAGAATGGCCGAGATGCTCTCGTACAAAAGATTTTGATGCGCGCGGATCGTCGCAAAAAAAGTCATGGCAAAGCTGTCAAACACCGCTATGATAAGCGCCGCGACAACAAGCTGACGCGTCACCGGATCGGGAAACAAGCGATGGACAAAAAGTACGGCAAGGACTGTCAGCATCGAAACGAGTATGAGTTTGAAAGTGATGATCGTGCTTACGAGCCGTGATGCCTGCTGCGTGTCCTTTGCGGTTTCCCTGACAAGGACCGGCGTCAAGCCGACGTCTATGATGCCCGCAACGATACCGCCAACGGAAAGCGCGAAAAAGTATTTACCGGTAGTAACACTACCCAGAGAGCGAGCCAGGAACGAAAAATAAAAAAAAGAGAGCAGCTTTTGCACCGTCAGCGCTGCGCTGTAAAACAAGGTGTTTCTCGCAATAGTGCTCCCCGTAAGCGTCATTTATATAAGTATAACATGCGCGCTGGATACAAAAAAGAAGACAGAATCTGGAATTTAGAATCTGGAATGCCATTCTAAATTCAAACTTCTAAATTCTACATAAAGTAAAACGCCGTCGGTCGATGCCCGATGGCGTCTTAAGGATCGGGGCGTGAAACCCCAAGCTGTTTACATGTCCGCGCGTGAGGACTCAGCCCTCATAATTTCCTTCCGGAGACGAGGCGCCTTGACAGCGACGAGGTATAGAAAGCGCAGTATCGCCGTAAGTGCGATGAGCGAAAATAGAATCCCCGCGAACCAGATGAACTCGACGACAGCCTGTCGCACTGTGTAGTCGAACTTCCAAACATCGATGCAGCCGAGCAATATCTTTCCCACGAGCAACATAATGCTGAACGTGATCGGACCGAAGAATGCACTGGCCTCCGCGTCGTAGTCGATCACCTGAAAACGCATAAGCACGCTCCCTAATGTAAAGAACGGTTTGGTGTTCGCCGCAAGACCTCACTCTAAAACTAACGCTACTCCCGCCTTCGCGTAAAGCTTCGGCGGGTCTACGCTAGCGCTTCGACCACCCTTCGGCTCGCTTCGCTCGCTCAGGGTGTCGCAAGCGTTACCGCTTGCTCCACTGCGGGGCTCTGCGCGCGCGCTTGAGCCCAGGCTTCTTCCGTTCCTTTGCGCGAGGATCGCGAGTCAAATAACCCGCCTTACGAAGAGTTGCCTTTAACGTCTCGTCGAGCGAAACGAGTGCGCGTGAAATACCGTGACGGATCGCTTCCGCTTGTCCGTTGGTTCCTCCGCCCCGCACCAGCACCGATACCTCCCGCTTCAGATTTCCGGTCAGCGTCAAGGGGCTTGTCACCACGTTCTGCCATTCCTGATACATGAAAAAATCCTTCATGTCGCGCCCGTTGACAGTAATTTTAAGCCCGTCCGCTTCCTTCGCTGAAAGCCGCACACGCGCTATCGCCGATTTGCGGCGACCGACTGCCGATATATAATCGTGTTTTTTGACCATAACTTACTTTTTATCCTGTACAAAGCGTAAACGCTTCAGCATCTTTGCCCGAAGCTTATTCTTGGGCAGCATATTGAAAACCATTTTTTTGAGAAGCAGATCCGGTTTCTTCTGGAACAGCTCGTCGAGCCGAACGCTCCTGATACCGCCCGGGTATCCGGTAAAACGGTGATAAAATTTCCGCGTCAGCTTGCGGCCCGAAAAGGCCATCTTTCCGACGTTGGAAACTTCCACGAGATCGCCGCAATCGGTGTGCGCCTGATAGCTGGGTTTATGCTTACCCTGCAAAAGCACGGCAATGCTGCTGGCAAACCGCCCTGCGATCTTACCGCTTGCATCAAGGGTATGTGTGTTTCTCTGCATATTATACAAATTCTATGGAAACCATCGGTGCTCCGTCGCCCGCCCGCTGCCCCATTTTGATGATGCGCGTGTATCCGCCTTTTCGATCCTTATAGCGCGGGCCCAAGACATCCAAAACCTTCATGACTGCTTTTGGCTGACGGATATACCGGCCGATCATGCGTTTGGTGTGCACGCTTTTCACCTTGCCCCGGGTAATAATTTTTTCGACGATCGGTCGTATTGCTTTTGCCTTTGCCTGCGTCGTCCGTACTTTTTCATACAAAATAACCTGCGTCGCCAGATTCTTGAGCAGCGCTCTCCGCGGTCCCGATTCCCGTCCCAGCTTTACTCTTTTTTTTCGATGACGCATGCGATGAATCGATTATGCCTGTGCGGCTTCGGATGCTTCTTCCGCCTTCTCCGCGGCTTCAGCCGCTGCCGCTTTTGCCTTTTTCTTGCTCTCTTTGGCACTCTCTTTATTCACCTCTGCCGTGGTGATGGCTGCAAATTGATCCTGCAAAATCACGACGGCGGCTGCAACCGCTGCCTCGGCGGTCATGGACCCGTCGGTCGTGATCGTCAGGACGATCTTCTCATAATCGGTACGCTGTCCGACGCGGACACTCTCGATGTTAAACCCGACATTCTGGATGGGGCTGAAAATGGAATCGATCTGCATCAGACCGATCTCTTTTTTATCCACCGTACGCTCCTCGATCGGCTCATACCCGATACCCTTTTTGACCGTGATCTCCATATTCAGTTCAGCTTTCTTGTCGGTGAGCGTTGCGATGACGAGATCTTTGTTGACGACGTCAACGTCGGAATTCTTCTTGATATCGCCCGCGGTCACTTCCTTTTCGCCTTTCGCGTGAAGTTCCAAAACAACCGGTTCGTCTGAGTGCGATACAACACGAAGCTTCTTGAGGTTCATCATTATCTCCACGATATCTTCCTTCATGTTCTCGATCGTGTCGTACTCGTGCTGGATACCCTCGATCTTTACCGCGGACACGGCGCTCCCCGCAAGTGACGAGAGAAGAACGCGGCGTAGCCCGTTGCCGATTGTCGTCCCGTACCCCGGATAGCACGGCTCTATCGTGACCTCGGTCAGATTCGCCTTGATTTCACGATACGTAATGTTCGACGGTACAGAGATACTGGCCATACGAGATTTGTTTTAAAAAATTAAAATTAACGCGAGTAAAATTCAACGATCAAACTCAATTCGATATTCTGAGGCAGCTCTTCCGGTTTCGGCTCGGAAACGATTCTGATCGACAGCGCCTTCGGGTCAACGGTCAGCCAGCCCGGGATCTCCGTCTTCTTCGTATTCTCGAGTACGCTCTTCCAGTAACCGGAGTTCCGCTTTGTCTCCTTAACCGCAATCGTATCGCCAACGCGAACCGTATAGGACGGGATGTCCAGGTTCTTTCCGTTGACGGCAAAGTGTCCGTGATTGACGAGCTGACGCGCGGCCTGCTTGGTCGTCGCCAAACCCGATCGATACACGACGTTATCGAGACGCTTTTCGAGCAAGACCAAAAGGTTCGTGCCGGTGCTTCCGGGCAATCTTCGGGCGCGTTCGAACGTGGTGTGAAACTGCCGCTCCAGCAAACCGTAGATAAATTTTGCCTTCTGCTTTTCGCGCTGCTGTTTTCCGTAGTTCGAAAGTTTTGTTCGCATTTTGCGCGGACCATGCTGCCCCGGCGGATAGTTCCGCTTTGTCACGGGACATTTAAAACTGTCGCACAGCTTGACGCCGAGCGTTCTGCAGAGTTTATGCTTTGGTCCGATCTTGCGTGCCATAGTGTAGTGAATGAAGAATTAGGAATTATGAATTAAGAGTTTCCTTCCTCTTTCCTTATTCATCATTCATTATTTTAATTTATACGCGACGTGGTTTCTTAGAACGCGGTCCGTTGTGCGGGATCGGCGTAACATCCTTTATTGAAAGGACTTCGAGGCCGTTACCGTGCAGCCCTCGCACCGCCGCCTCGCGACCGGATCCGACGCCTTTGACGAATACGTCGACTTCCCGGAGCCCGTATTCTCGCGCCCGTTCAACGGCCGTGCGGGAGATAATGCCCGCTGCGTAGGGAGTCGCTTTTTTCGGTCCGCGGAATCCATTTCTTCCGGCTGACGACCATGACAAAACATTGCCCTCAAGATCGGTGAGCGTGACGATCGTATTATTATACGTCGCCTGAACGTATGCGCAGCCACGGGGTACGATCCGCTTCTTTTTTTTGCGGACCTTTGCCTTGGGTTCAGCCGCGCCTTCGGTAGTCGGCTTTTTTGCCTGTTCTTCGGATGCCATATTATGTCTTTTGTGCCGCCGATTTACGACCGCTGCCCATGGTCTTACGGACGTTGCCACGAACCGTTCGTGTATTCGTCTTTGTTCGCTGGCCTCGCGCCGGCAGATGCTTGGCATGTCGGGTACCACGATAACAGTTAATCTCCTTCAGCCGTTTGATATTGGTCAGGACCTCGCGTCGCAGATCTCCCTCAACCTTAAACGTATCTTCGATGATTCGTCGCAGACGGTTGACGTCGTCATCGGTGAGATCCTTGACGCGCGTATCCGGATTGATGGAAAGCTGGACAAGAATTTTCTTCGACGTCGGTAGGCCGATGCCAAAAATATATGTGAGCGCGATCTCAACGCGCTTTTCTGACGGAATATTTACTCCTGCAATGCGTGCCATCTTAACTCTTAGCTATTAACTTTTAACATGTAACGATTTTTGTAACTGTTAACGGCAAATGGTTAACAGTTATCTATCCTTGACGCTGTTTGTGTTTGGGATTCTCGCAGATATTAACAACTCGTCCCTTTCTCCGGACGATCTGACATTTTGCGCATATCTTTTTGACCGATGCACGAACCTTCATGGTTATCTGCGATACACTATTCTGCCTTTCGTTAAATCGTACGGACTGATCTCAAGACGCACATGATCGCCGGGTAACAAACGGATGCGGTTCAATCGCATCTTCCCGGACAGATGTGCGAGTATCTCGTGACCGTTGTCGAGGGTGACACGGAATGTTGCGCTCGGCAAAAGCTCCGCGACAACACCTTCCATCTCAATAAACCCCTTTGACTGATCTTCTGGCTGTACTGCCATTCAGTGCTTTTAGACATGAAAGCCGCAAAGCTATGAGCTTTCGGCATAATAAACTGGCCATAATTATACAGTTTTATCTTTCCGTGTCAAGAAACAACGGTTGAAAAGGATGCACTTTCATCGCATTTGGCTGAATATATAAAAAAGGCACAATTTTTCCCTTAATATTAGCAAAATATGAATATTGACAAATAAAAAGCAATATGCTATTATTGCACATTCGCTACAAATGACAGTGTTTTCTGGAACTTGCAGCGAAATGGTACCAACCTCCTCCTATGCGGGGCGGTTAAGCGGATGCACTCCTCGAAGCTACAGCGCGATGCCTCAGGGCTCGCTATCGATTCAACGAAGAACTTCGTCGTGCACCAACAACCAATGAAAAGGAGATCGCTCGTGTAACACCGTACTCACGACAACTTTCGGGCGATGCGCCGGTGCGCATCGCCCTCTTTCATTTCCGATACGTTACTTGTCCGGCGTAAGGACCGCCTTAATCCTCCTGACGCCCGCGGAGCTTGCCTCTTCTTTTACAATCTTAAGAAGCCCCATTCCTTTCGTGTTCTGAACGTGCGGTCCGCCGCAAATCTCAGTGCTGTAGTCGCCGACAAAATACACCTTTACCGTATCGCTGTATTTATGTTCAAAGACGCCAGTTGCGCCAATCTGTTTTGCTGCTGCAACACTCATCTCTTCAAAATGCACGGGATGATTTTTTTTAATCTCGCCGTTCACAATGTCCTCGACCTGCCTGATCTGCTCCGCTGTCATTTTTCCCGGGTAGGTGAAATCGAACCTAAGCCGCTCGGCGGTAATATTGCTCCCCTTCTGATTGACGACGTCCCGCCCGAGAACGCGCTTCAGAGCTTCGAGCATCATATGGTTCGCCGTATGATACTTCGTCGTCATCTCGCCGTGATCGGCCAAACCGCCTTTGAATTTTCCGGCTGCGGCAGTACGTGATTTTTCCTGATGCTCCTCGAATAACCGCTGGAAACCGCCAACATCGACTGAGATCTTTTTCTCCGCGGCGAGCTCCTGAACCATTTCAAGCGGGAATCCATAACTCGAGAACAACACGAAAGCGTCCTTGCCGGAAATGGATCCGCTTCGTGTCGATTTTTCGAATGCCTTGATACCCTGCTCAAGCGTTTTCAGGAATTTGTCTTTCTCCTTAATCAGCTCCTCTTCGACAACCCGAACGTTACGGACCAGTTCAGGGTAGTCCACGTGATACTCGCGAATGACGATTTTTGCGAGCTCGGGAAGATTGTCCAGATCGAAGCCGATCATTTTCGCATGACGTATCATGCGGCGGATCAGGCGTCGCAGAACATATCCCTGATCGACGTTGGAGGGCTTGACACCGCGTTCATCGGCGAGCAGAAAAACGGCTGCGCGGACATGATCCACGATGATGTGCATCGATTTTTCGTTAAACTGCGCAGAGCGCTCGCGAACCATTTTGACGAGCGGCTGAAACGTATCTATTTCATACACCGTCTTTGCACCGTCCAGCATGGCAACGGTACGCTCGACACCCATGCCGGTATCGACGTTCTTCTGCTTCAGCGGTATGTATCTCCCATCCTTCGTCCGCTCGAACTCCATAAATACATTGTTCCACACCTCAAAGTATTTGCCGCACCCGCATCCGGGCCCGCAGTTCGGACCGCAGGGATCTTTCCCGGTATCGACGAAAATCTCCGTATCCGGACCACACGGCCCGGTTTCTCCGACCGGCCCCCAAAAATTATCCTTACGGGGAAAATACAAGACACGTTCGACAGGAATACCGAGCGACTTCCATATGCCGGCCGATTCCTCGTCGCGAGGAATCCCCTGCCTGCCGCCTGCCTGCCGGCCAGGCTGGCCAGACACGGCGTCTTCGCCGGCAAATACCGTTACCCAGAGCTTTGACGGATCAAATCCCAGATATTTTTTGTCGGTCAAAAACTCGTAGCTCCACGCGATCGATTCTTTCTTGAAATAATCGCCTAAAGACCAGTTGCCCAGCATTTCAAAAAAAGTCAGGTGCGACGCATCTCCCACGTCATCGATATCGCTGGTACGGATGCATTTCTGCGCATCAACAAGCCGCGTGCCCTGCGGATGCTTCTCACCCATCAGAAAAGGCGTCAACGGGTGCATACCCGCAGGAGTAAACAAAACCGTCGGATCGTTTTCCGGCACCAGGGATGCCGACGGGATCAGCTTGTGGCCGCGATCCTGAAAGAATTTGAAGTATAAATGCTTAAGCTGTTTTGAAGTCATAGAAAGCAGAACAATGAAAATTTATTTCCTGAGCTTGTCGAAGGATAAATTTTAATTGACATAAACCGGTTAACCCCTCGACACGCTCGGGGATTAACCGAGCAGTATCAACTATACTGAAAATCGTCCTATTCGACAATGGTAGCGCTCCCGATAAGCTCACTGCCTTGATAGGCGGCAAAGGTCTGTCCCGGCGCCACGGCACGTTGCCGGCGGCTGAAGTGCGCAACAATTCCGTTTTTGTCCGTTCGTCTGATGATGACTCGCTCGTCGCGCTGCCGGTACCGTATCTTTGCGGTGCACCGCAAAGGAAATTTGTGCGGAGACGCAACCCAATGCCACGATCCCAGTTTCACGGTGTTCGTAAAAAGCTCCAGCTGATTCTTTGTCCCGACGATAAGCCGATTGCGTCTCATGTCTTTGCCGATAACGTATAATGCGGGACCGCCGCCCAGATTGATACCCCGGCGCTGCCCGATCGTGTAGTAGTGCACGCCGTCATGGCGGCCGATGAGAACCCCCTTCGTCGTAACGATGTCGCCGGGCTTCGGCTTGATGCGCGTCTTCAAAAAAGCCTTCATCGTGACGGGACCGACGAAACAGATACCTTGGCTATCGGGCCGCTCCGCATTCGGGAGCCCGATCCTCCGCGCCAGCGCACGTACCTGTTTCTTCGTCATTCCTCCGACCGGAAACGAGACAGCCGCGAGCTGCCGTTGATTCAGCGCAGCGAGAAAATACGACTGATCCTTGGTAGCGTCGTTCGCTTTCAGCAGGTGAGACACTCCGTCGGCACTCCGTCGAATACGGGCGTAATGTCCAGTAGCAATTCTCGGTATACCCATCGCTTTCGCACGCCGCAAAAAAACGGAAAATTTTATCTCCTTATTGCACATCACATCCGGATTCGGGGTTCGCCCCGCACCGTATTCGCGAAACAGGTACTTGAGTACCCGATCGCGGTACTCGCGTTCAAAATTCCACGTGACGATGGGAATACCCAAAAAAGCCGCTACACGGTATGCGGACAAACGATCCTCGCGCCAGGGACATTCGTACGCGCGTGCGACTCTCTCCGAAAAATTTTTCATGAAGACCGCACGAACCGCGTACCCCTGCTTCTGAAGCAGATAGGCGGCCACGGCGCTGTCGACGCCTCCGGACAGGCCAACGACAATTTTTTTCCTTTTTTTCATATACAAAAAGGAGCTTTGTTATACCAGAGCTTTCGCCGCTCCACAAGCTCACGAGATGCAAAAATTCCGATTCTCTCCAATACTTTCAATTACTTCAATGCAACTATTCTAATATAAAAAATGGCTGCGCGATGCGTTATTTGCTCACTTCAGCACTATCGATTTAAAGCTGCTCGGGTCTGAGGTCCGACAACGCCGAGAGGCGTAATCCCTCGTGCCTTTTGGAAAGCGATGACAGCACTCCGAGTCGTCGTTCCGTAGTATCCCGTTTCCTTAACCTGCTGCGGAAAGAACCCCAACGCCTTCAGGATCTTCTGTAATGCACTAACTTCCGTACCCACTGAGCCAGACGCCAGATATCTCGTAAATTTGTAAGCAGCGGCTGCTACCGCGCTCTCTATCCTCGGTCCATCCCAATACTGCTGCAAGGCTGTATCAGAAACCACGACGATATTACTCCAGCTATACCCTTGCTGTGTAAATGCTTGTTCATCTTGAATCCATCGTTTCAACCCCTGAGAGATGAGATAGACTCTTGGATCATTGAGTAATTTAACCAGCGCACCTTCCGACGGAACACCCGTCTGTTGCAGCACAGGTGTCTGAGTTGCTTGGGGTTGTGATGACGGTACCGACCCGTCTGGTGCCGGAGCGGCAGTTACTCCCTCTGTAAGTGTTATCACCGCACTCATTGGCTGCGACTGCTCTCCTCCAGTGCTCAAGTAATTTACGTATACTCTTTTTTCTCCTAAACCGTCCGTCAGCGTCCATGCTTTTGCTTCAGCGTACGGCTCCCACTGTGCATCAGCAAAATTAACCAGGTGCGAGAGTATCATCTGCTTCGCATTGCCGGCCTGAAGGCTCAGTGTCACATTTCTCGATGATGTTTGCGAAGCCCCATTGTTAATCCGTATACTCGCGTCACTAATAGGGCTCCCCGACCCACCGGTCTGGCAGCCTTGTGCCGTTGCTCCTGACGTTATAATGACGCTGGCGGTAAAAGTTGCACGGGTAATTGCGCCAATACAACTGGTGCCAACACCTAAGTTATTATCAATCACGTAACCATTGTTCTGCGTTACCGTGATGGTATCGCCAGCATCAAGCGTCAAGGTCAGAGTGCTGTCGCTCACCGCAAGAGCGTTGATGCCTGTTGTCGAACTCAAGGTATAGGTGACCGATGGGCTCGTCAGGGTGATTTCAATTGTCGCCCCTGCCGTTAGCTGCACATCCTGCGCCTTAAGCAGGTCCGGGACAGCGACTAGAGAAAGAGCAACCGCTACTATGCCGATTAAACGTTTCATGATCATACGCTATGAATAGCTGTGCGATTACTCACAGCTTGTGGCGGTCCACCGCAGACCCCAGCCGGGAGCAGTCATTGCGCTCGAAGAAGTTGCATACGCATAGACCCATTCACCCGCTGTGGTTCGCATCTTAATGCACGTTGCCGCTTCTGCCACAAGATCGCCAAGGGTAAGCGTTGTGGTCGCATTGGCAGCCGCCCGTTCGCCAATCGTTAAATTGGTTGATGTCGCTGTTCCGCCAACAATCAGCGCCGTTGAGGATGCAGTGCCACCGACTGTTAACCGGTCACCGAGCTGCAGATCATCCTGCACAAACAAATCGCCTCCGGCAAGATTCAGCCATGTTGCGGTTCCGCCGCTGCCTATCCAAAAAGATGTTGACGAGGTTGCCTGCGTGCTCGTCATCGTTGTAAGTGTTGTGACACCGGTGACATCAAGCGTGCCCCCGGTCACAATATTATTACTGATGGTTGTTGCCGCGTACACTGATAACATGCCCACCAGAAAACCTGAGACGATAGTAATAAAGACCTGCTTCCCAAAACGTATCCCTTTTTGTATGTCAGCATGCATATTTTTGCCTAATCTTAGTTATTTTTATTATTATGATATTGAAATCATATCTTAATTGTGAATTTAGCTTGTAATAAGGATACCACTTTTTTAAAGAAAGCTCCAGCATCAACACAAAACTCACTTGATATGAAATATACGCAGTTTCTCCAGGGCTTTTGAGGCCAAATTAAGACGCTCCTTGTTCTCCGCATAGATCGTAAACAAGCGCTCTCCTTTTCGTACGCTCACGCCGTATTCCTTATTCAGGTAGACGCCGGCAAGTTTCACCGACGGTGCTCCAAGCGTCCGGCACACGAGGTTCAGCGACTTATTGTCGGTAAATACGATCTGCCCGGTCTTTGCCGCCGTGTAATACTTTTTGTAGGCACCCAGCGTAATCTGCTCGGAATCAATGTTCGGGTCGCCGCCCTGCGCCTTGATGATCTCGCGCATCTTCCGCCACGCACGGCCGGAATCAAGAACTTTCCACGCTATCGTAGCGCCCGCTCCCGGCTTACAATAGTCAACAAGCTCCAAAAGCTGGCCTGCAAGATGGACGGCTTTTCTGCTTAAATCCCCCGGGCGTTCTTTTTTTTGCTGCAACACGCGCAACACGTCCCGTGCTTCAAGAGCAGGCCCCACGCCGAAGCCGACCGGATCGCTTGTTTTAATCATACTGACCTTGAGCTTGATGCTGAATTTCGCGGCAACGTACTGAAACTTTTTTTCAAGCATGCGGGCCGTTTCCATGTCCGGTATCTTTGTGGTGGGACCCACGGGCATATCAATGATTAAATGATTGACGCCGGTCGCCACTTTCTTGGCCATAATGGACACGATCATCTTGCTGTACGGCTCAAGTGACATCGGATAGCTTACCTGTAAAATCTTGTCATCGGCCGGCGCCAGCGAAAGCCCGCCGCCCCACACCAGGCATCCGTTCGTCTTTCCGACGATTTTTTTTATCTCATCGACGGTAAAGGTCACCGGTGCCAGAACTTCCATCGTGTCCGCGGTGCCGGCAGGCGACGTTATCGCCCGGGACGACGTCTTGGGGATTTTGATGCCGAGCGCGGCAAGAATCGGGACGACGATCATCGTTGTTCGGTTACCTGCAAGGCCGCCGACAGAATGCTTGTCGGCCACGAGCCCCGGGAAATGCAACATGTCCCCCGTCTCGGCCATCGCTTTCGTCAGGAAATACAATTCTTCGTTCGTATAATCGTGCATGAAGCCGGATGCGACAAAATAGGTTATCTGAACTTTGCTCAATTGATCAGTCGCAATATCAGAAATAATGGAATAGATCTCCTCATACTTCAGACGCTTCCCCAAAAGACGCCGCTTTATCGCCTGTATCGAATGGGCGCTTTCCTGAAAAGCGACTTGCACGATGTCGCCGTTCGTTATCCTGGTCTTTTCCCAGATGTCCTTATAGAGCCCTATCCTGCCTGGCTTTACGCGCTGCTTGCTCGTATTCGCCGATACGTACAGCGGTTTGCCGTTCAGCGTCAGTTTGAGATGGTCTCCCGCGTGGATACCGTAATGCCACGCTTCTTTCTCATTCAAAAGCGCAATTTTCGGCGAACCGGTTTCGACGTCGAGCTTTAAAGCTTTTAAGAAATAGGACATGATCTTATGGTTGCTGCAAAAACGTATACAGTGCAGAAACAAGCACGCGCGTCGATCCTTCCTCCAGTTTCATGCGGTATTGTCTCCTCGTGGGCACCCACCCCGGATTCAGTTCCTGAAAATCGGCGACCTGCTGCTGCTCGAGCGGAGCAAATGCCGATTCCTTCACAAGCAACGCGCGAAAAACGAGAGAAAAGTTAAGCTGGCGCACCGTGCTGCCGTCCGCCTTTGTCTCCGTGAGGGCTTCGGCGGTTACAATTTCCTTTGAGGCATAATCATCCAAAACCCGCAGCCCCTCGTTCCGTGCGGTCTGCTGGAGTAACGCCTGTTTTTCCTGCCACACCTGATCGGAAAGATATTCCCGGAGGCCTTGTTGCAGAGCATCGTCGGTCACTGTCGTTCCCGCGGCAGTCAGCGTCCGGCGAACGTAATCAAGTATTGCGTCGTCATACGCGACGGTCGCTCGCGGCGAAAGGTTCTCGATTCTCCCCGGGATGTCGCCGGGGTGCGCCGGATCGGGTTGCAACGATGCCCAGAACGTGAACGATACCTGGCGTCCGTTGGTCACCTCTGCAAACGGCCGGGCAACAATAACGACCTGCGGCGCCGATTCTGATTCCGGGAGGTTCGCTACCGGGAATTTCACCGACGAACTTGAGCGCAGCCACCATAAAAATCCCACGAGCCCTCCGGCGAGAACCAATACCGCCGCAAGTAAAAGCAGACGCTTCCTGGACGGCATGGCCCGCTTCGATACCGCGGAGCCGACAGATCCGGTCGCAACGGTTCCGCGGATGGCTTTTTTTGTCGGTTGCCAATCCTTCTCTTTATGTTCCAAAAAATTAATGCGCTCCTGACGGCCGCCCATGGCGATTCGAGCGAGCCCCAATACGACCAAGAATTTTGGCAGCATCGTACGGTCGCGATCAACGGCGAACAGCGGAAGCGCTTCCGCCGCAACAGTCGGCCGGTTCAGATTTGCCGCAAAATAATCGGAAAGCCCGACCATCGACGCCGTGCCGCCGGAAAGCATGATCCTGTCAACCAGGTCCCCGCTCCGCTGCTCATAATAACGGATGAATGTCGCAAGCTCGTCTTTGAGCGGTTGCAACTGACCCTGGATCACGAGCATCTCGGCGCCGCCGTCCGTGCCGGGCGTAAGTCCCATAGTAATTTTTCGCTGTTCCGCTTCCTCCAGGGCAAGGCGCAACTTTTCGGCCAGTGCGGCCGTAATGGCATTCCCGGCGATATTTATGTTGATCGATTCCCGCAACTCCCCTTTCTGAAAAATGGACGCGATCGTGGTCCGGGCACCGATATCGAGCAGTAAGACGGTCTCGTCAACCGTTTCGTCAAGCACCGCCGCGCCCAGCGCGAGCGATTCCATCGTTATGAGTGTGACTTTCAGCCGCAGTTTCTGAAAAAACAAGACATACTCCTTGACGAGCTCATCGTAGGTTGCTGCGAACAAGTATTGATCGGCTGTATCGGTTCTTCCCGTCAGACGGAAATCCGCCGCGACGGCCTTGACGTCGAGCGGCATCGATTCGCGCGCCTCCGAGAACAACGCCGACGGCACCTGCTGTTGCGGTATCGACCTCGGAAGCGAGAATGTTTGCGCGAACATACGCGACTCGGGGATCGTTATGGCGATGTCATGGCCTTCGACCGGCGACGGCTGCGCGTTCGCGAGGAGCTGCTGCACCGCGGCCGCACAAATGTCATACTGAATGATCTTGCCGTTCTCAATGATACCTGGTGCTAACGTAATGCGGCTCTGCGCCTTGACGATGAGCTGGCGCTTTTCCTGGTCAAGCTCCAGCGCTTCGATCGAGTAGTCGGAAAAATTGATGGCAACGGTTCGTTTCATAGCGGAGGTTAATCCAGTATATCCTTATAATACAGAACGGTAAATGGATTCGTTGCGATATTCACGTTCACGAACGAACGATCAACGATGCTGCGCGCAAAAGCATCGGTTGCGGTCGCGCTGGTCTTAATCGAGCGCACGTTACCGCCGGGGTTCGCGATGACGGCGATACAGTTGACGTTTCCGACGGAAATATTCGCATTCCCGGTATAGGAATTATTATTGATAAGCACGCTCAGCGCATTGGTAACGCATGCGTCATCGTACGCCGCCGACTGGGACGCGGAGAGCTGCGTCGTCGCCGTTCGTGTCTCGTCGATTGCCATGAGCGCTACCGACAAACCGAACACCGTTATGATCGACGCCACGATCAAAACCAGCGTAATCGCGATGATTCCCTTCTCCGATTGATGTTGCGTGTTCATGGGGTTACCTGGAATAGAGCCGTTGTACTCGCCGTGACGGTCGCAATACCGAAATTAAGCGACGATCCTCCGCGGTACCGGATGTTCAGGAGGGACTCCACGGCCGATCCCGAGCCGACGGTCGTCGTTGCGAAAGTCAGATCGGTTGGCCCGACGAACAGATGCAATGGATCGGTCAGGTCTTGTCTGCTCATGCGACTGCTCGGCGGATCCACGTTGCAACTCGCGCCTTTATCGAGATTCGGGTAGTTCTGAAAACACAGCAAGCGCACGCCGTTCCGTTTATCCAAAGCGCCGCTTGAACGGAATCTTTTCTCGACGTATTGACGATACACGGTATCGTACCAGCTCCCGAAGACATACA
>MHKK01000022.1:815-5528 GCA_001818365.1 Candidatus Komeilibacteria bacterium RIFCSPHIGHO2_01_FULL_52_14 | reverse complement strand
TTTCTATATACCAATACGTCGTATCGCTGTATCCGACGGTAAATACGTACTCCCCATCAACCGCGATGTCATATCCCGTCACGGATGTCGAATTTCCCAGTACCGCGCCGCTGGATCCGAAATTCGTGTCAACCGATGCGTCGGTCATCGAACGCTTTTCAACAAGCACGTCGGAACCGTTGTCGCCCGCAAGATAGATCGCTGTCGGCGTAGTGTTTTGAATAACGAGTGTGAGTATAGGACGGTATGCCGCAGAGGTTACATTGTTGATCGATTGGAACGTTTTGACCGAAGTAACGCCTTCATCACCGATAAGCACCATACCAAAATTCTCAAGAGTTCCTTCAACCCATTGCGAAACGATCGAGGGCTCAAGCGTCCACGAATATACGGTGGTTGAACAGCTGCTGATGGTCTGGCTGCCCATAGAAGTCGCGCTGCGGTCCGATGTCGTATCGCTTGCTCCCGCAGAGCCCCACTGTATCGGATAATCGGAATAGTCCCATGATGCGTCGACGTTCGGTGTTGCGCTCCCTTCGCCCTCTGCCCATGCGCGGAGCAGCGGATATGCATTCGTCACGCTATCGCTCGTGTTCGTTGCCGAAGAGCAGGTCATGGTAAGCGTTGCACTCTGAATCGTCGATCCTTTCGGGATAGTGCTGACATCAAATCGTAACAGCGTTCTGTTATTTCCCGATCCTGCCCCTCCGTACCCCGTAGTGATTGCCACATGACGACCATAATTATAGGTGGTTGCAGCGGCTAATGAAACTATCCTCGTATCTTCGCTCGGGGTCAGCTCGTACGTCGTGGTGCTCGGCAGCGGTTTCTCGATCGTTACGGCATTGAACTGCCCGCTGGTAGTGAAGTAATAAACAGTAATGCGCATATGGTCTACGCTCGTAGTTTTGGAACTTACGCTATCATTGAAGTAACTGACGACAGCTCCAAACGTCGCCGAATTGATCTGAGTCGGCGTCCAGGTAAGCCCCCACAAATCAGAGGCGCCGCCATACGGATAATACACGTCACTTGTGGTTAGGTAGGTACCGGATACGTTCTCATTGCCGCTGATTGAGCCGTCCTGAACGATCCTGACAGAATTATCGATGACAGGTGTACCGTTGGCCTTGGCTTCGACTTCAAGCTTGATCCCTTGGACGATCGCATCAGACGGAATTGAAAATCCGAAACCAAGGGCTTTCAGATAATGACTCGTCTCGCCGGTTGCAAGTGCCGCCGTTGCATACCCATTATTCGAGGTCTGGGCGCTGCTCGGGTTTGACCACGTTACCGACCCCACTGACGAATCGTCAGAGAAAGTTGATCCGTTCGACGGTCCCGACGACGCTGCTCCTCCGCCCGAGGATTGCCAGTACCCGTCCGTGTCGAACGCAGTGACATATGCGCCGGTGGTAAGAAGCCGTTTCTCAACCGTGCGGTTTCCACCCGCATATCCTGCAACATACATATGCCCGTTCGGGATATCGAGCACAATATCGTTCGCGTGTCCGTTCGCAAAACCGTTGATATATCCGTCGGTGTCAAAGCTCGTATCCAGGGCCCCCGTGTCAAGGCGGCGTTTCTCTACATACCAGTCGTCCTGGCTCGAACCCGAATTGTACTTATAGCCGACGGAATAGAGATGGGTGGCATCAAGGGCGACCGCAGTCAGAACCTTTGCATTGGTGGAGGTGATAATGCCGTCATCGTCAAACGTTGTCACCAGCGAACCGTCGGAAAATCTGCGTTTCTCGATTCGGTAGGAATTCGTTGTTGCGTCACCAATATGACCGCCGACAATATAGAGATATACTCCGTCTTTTGCGATACCCTTTCCCGCATAATTGCCGCTCACCGTGACAGCTCCCCCGCTTCCGAAACCCGTATCGTACTGCATATCTGCCAGATAGCGTTTTACCACATGCCAGCCGGGCGACTGCCGGCCGGCGCCGTACATGAACGTACCGTCGATCACCAGATCCTCGCCGTACCATGCATACCACGGACTCCCGGCTTTTGTCGTGGTCGCTCCGCTGAAAGAATACGGTTCCACCGAGATCGCACCGGAAGCATACTCGCCCAGGCACCCCGGTGGCGCGTGACTTGCCGAAGAGGTCGCATAATAGAGCCAGAGCTTGTTGTTGAACACGCATCTGGTCCCGCTCGAATCGGCGACAAAGCCGTCGGAATTCCGTATGAGCGTGTTGATGACATTCATCACCCGGTTTGCGGTGCCGTTGGTCGCGTCGAGCACGCGGAACCGGGCGCGCGAATCCTGGACGATACCGGCAAACGTCACGAGCGCAACGAGCAAAATAGAAAGGATCGCGGTATAGATGATGAGTTCGACGAGCGTGAACCCAGCACCACTTTTGTTTACAAAAGTGGTGCTGGGTGAACCCAGCTTCTTGTCATTTGGAAAAAGCTCTAACCTTTTTTTTAGTTCTCTAATACTATTACCGTTATACTTTAATCTCTTTTCTCTCAAACGAGCTAACTTTTCAGTCGGGTATGCCTCATAGTAGTACAAATCCCAAGGCATATATCTTCTCGTAGAAATTTCGGCACCCTTGTTATGCTCCGCTAATCGACGCTCAACATTGTTCGTTGAACCAACATACAATTCGTCGCCTTGTACACTTTTTAATACGTAGACAAAATACATAGCATCAAAAAGTGTTGCTGCCTGCCCGCTTGTGCCTCGCAATGGCAGACGGGGACAAACTCCGAGGAACCCGCTTCACTGCTGAAAAAATATCCTGCACCATCAGTCAAAATCAATAGCGATGTCGTACAGTTCGGCCGACTGCGTGTTGGAGTTGCACGAGTTCATCTCCACACGATATTGATAATAACGAAAGCCCTGGAGGGCTGCTACGCCGGTCAGGTTTTGCGTTACGGTAGTCCCACTCCCGCTATACGGGCCTGCCCAGGATGACGTGGCGTAATCCGGAGTCGGACCCGTGCCGGTACCGCGCATGTACAGATTCAAGGTGCAGCCGGTCGGAATACTTTGCGTCCACTTGGCGCGAAGAACATTTTTGCTGGAAATCGTGGGATAGCTATCGGTGTCTATGGAGGCCGAATAGATCCACCCGATGCCCTTAAAGCTGAAGCCGCCCGAGGAGCTTGTGGTGATGGCAATCTCTGTTGCTGCAGTGCTGTGTCCGTAGGAATCATAGGCCCAGATATTAAAGACGTACTGCGTATTGGAGGTAAGACCCGACACGACCGTATTTGTCGTCGTGTTGTAGTTGATGAACGCGAGATCTCCATCTGACTGCAGCGTATCACTTTGTGTTACGCCCGATGCGCCTTGCTTGTAATAAATTTTATACTCGGAAAAATTCGTCTCAGTCGTCTGAGCTCCAAAGGTTAAGGTGATCGTCGTTGCCGTTGTTCCGCCGTTCGTGAGGTTGCCGGGCGCGGTCGGGGCAACGTTGTCAATCGTCAGTGTCCTCGTTGCCGGAACCGGATCATCATCCGCAAAATCATTGACCGTGAGGCGCAGGCAATAGGTGCCGTTCCCTGAAGCAATATCGGTTGCTGACGCCCAGTCAAAATCAACCGTGTTTGTTCCTGCGGATGTTTTGATCTGAGTCGTTGCAGTAGTGCCGACCTGATAGGGATTCGAGTTATTGATATCAGGCGCCCCGCCTGTGTCATTGTAGGTTGCGGAAATCGGCGTCTGGAGCGTGGCTGCCGCCCAAGTGCCGCTACAGCCGCCGCCGCTTACATACTGGACTTTCGCTTTCGAAAGGTCACCCTCAGAATCCGCAACCGTCGTAGATATATCGACAACACCCGTACCATCGGTCTTCTGTGCTGCAGAGGGCAGGGTGCCGTTCGGAGTAAGGTTCGCTGATGTGGTAACGGTCAATTCACCGGCCGTATAATAGACAGTTACCCTGATATGATCGATCGATGCCGTCCGGGCCTCGGTTGAATCAGAAAATATAGCTATAACAAACCCAAAATCAGCGGCATTAATATTTCCGGGAGTCCATGTTTGCCCCCATAAATCAGAAGAGCTCCCATATGTCTCATAGGTATCGCCTGTCGTCCATTGAGTGCTACTTGCTTTATTATCTCCGCTAATCGTTCCATTTTTAATCAGGTAGACGCCCCCTGAATCATCTATGATGCCTCCACTGGTCTTTCGCTCGACCGCTACCACAATACCATTGATGGTCCCGCTGACGCTGAATCCAGGACCGGTTGCTTTTAAGTAGTGACTATACTCCCCAGGATTTAATACCGCCGTCGCATAGCCATTGTTGGACCCTGTCGCATTACTGGGGTTTGACCATGCGACGGATCCAACGGTCGCGTCATCGGCAAAAGTACCGTAATTAAGAGGCCCTGACGATGTTGCACCTGCACCGGCGGCTGTTTTGTTACCGTATGCGTCATACCCCCAAATATTAAAGACGTATGCAGTATTCGCAGAAAGGCCGCTTACGGTCGTATTGGTCGTGCCGTTGTAGTTGATATACGCGAGATCACCGTCCGAATGCTGGGTATCGGACGTCGTAACGCCTGATGTTCCTTGTTTGTAGTAAACTCGGTACTCAGAAAAATTCGTGTCAGTGGTCTGCGTGCCGAACGTGGTCGTGACTGAATTCCTTGTCTTGCCGCCGTCGGTTAAAACTCCCGGTGCCGTCGGCGCAACGTTATCGACCGTCAGTGTTTGCGTGGCAGGAGCTGACT
>MHKK01000022.1:0-722 GCA_001818365.1 Candidatus Komeilibacteria bacterium RIFCSPHIGHO2_01_FULL_52_14 | reverse complement strand
TTTATTTGCGTCGTTGCCGTATTACCGACCTGATACGCAGTCGCGGTTATCGAAGGCACTCCTCCGGTATCGCTGTAGGTGGCCGTCACCGGCGTCGCAAGCGTTGCATTGGCCCACGTGCCGGTACAGCCGCTGCCGGAAACGTATTCCACCTTTGCTTTGGATAAATCCCCGTCAGTATCATTCGCCGTAATCGATATATCAACTTTTCCGGTACCGTCGGTTTTCTGAGTCGCGGAATTAAACGAGCCGGTCGGCAGCGCATTCGGACCGGTAATCGTGATCTTCGACGAATCCTCCGCTATCGAATCGATGCTTGTATCGTAGTAGCTGGTCGAGTTTGTTTTGGTAATGCCTGCGCTGTCGGTTGTAATAAGATATGCATACTTCTGAGTTCCGACTGCTCCTATTTTCACATTCCCCGATCCGGTTTCGGTAATACGAACATCATTACTGTTCCATGCAGCCGTACACGCCGTCGTAGCCGTATCATCACCGCCGACATCGCTGAATGCGCAGGTCCCCAGTGTCGGGTTTGTCCCTGCCCAACCGGCTTTCACGTTCTTATGATCCACGTATTCGGAAGCGCCATCCATGGTAAGAACCACCTCACCGGCGTTCTTCAAAGTGACCTCAACCCGATACTGCGTACTGGCGGCGATGGCGCTCGAAGTGCACGAAATCGTGGAGGTATTATCATCGGTGAGCGTTCCGGTGCAAAT
>MHKK01000021.1:2987-9484 GCA_001818365.1 Candidatus Komeilibacteria bacterium RIFCSPHIGHO2_01_FULL_52_14 | reverse complement strand
CTATCGCGTACGAATTTAAACCCGATGGAACTGCTTTTTCTGCAGGGCTGACTTTCAAGGCAACATTCAAAAATGGAGACAATGTCGTTCCGGTTCCTTTCTTAGTTTCCAGAGAAAATGGCATCGAGCCCGTGAGCGACGCGGAGATAGTCCTTGATTTGACAAAAAAAGAAACGACAATTTCGGTGCCTATGAAGCACTTTAGCGTTCTCATATTTCCGACTCGCTCAGCAAGCGCATTTTTTAGCGCGACGATGGACGTTCCGGATCAAGTATACATTGATGACGTTGTTACCGCCAAAGCCACACTGAACAAGAATATCGATTCGGTGGTGTTATTTAGCGAGCTTAATCCGTGGGCCGTGCCTGTTTATGATGACAATAACCGCCCACTATTGAGTCCTCATATGTTAGGTTACAAGGTAGCTCGCGATTCCGTGCATGTGTGGGGAAAAGTAAACGCGAGCGGGTTGGTTGTTGGGCCCGCAGGGGATTTTTACGGGTATCCGGAGGATTCTCTGTTCACGGGCGAGTCATTATCTGTTAAGTCCCGTGAACATCGTTGCGTGAGATTAGGCAGAGGGGGAGTATTTTTTCGCTTTGGTCTTACCTATGACGCAACGGCGGTTGATGTAATCTCAGGTGGCCAACCGGGGCAACCCCCGCGTGCAGGATCATCCTTGGGATTAAAGAAGTACAACAAAAGCGGGCACGGCTTTGTCTCTGCCTATAAAGAGCTTGAATGTGTCGCCCGTCCCTCGGTGCAGGGTGGTACAGGTAGTGGAGCATCAGAATCCGAGTCCAAAGCCGTTGGCGATATTCTTGATGAGGATCAAAGTCAGGTTCCTCCAGCCAGCCAACCGCCCGGCACCGTTAAGATCTGTGGTCTCCCCGGCGGTGAGCCGTGCCAAAAACGATAACGTACGTCGGGTGCGCCTTTTTTCCTAGAGGTAAAATCCTCGCAGTATGCTTATTCAGCGGTGCCTTGCTCAGCTCCACCTTTACGTATTTAGAAATTATACGTAGTATTGCTCCGTCTCTCTATCGCAAGGATGTAAATTTTTCCAGCCCGATCTTTTCGAAAAATGATTCGAATACTTCCTTTTCTGATTCGATAGATGTCATCTCTGCCCTTCAATTTTTTTAAATCAAGAGTATCGTATTGACCTGCTTTCAGCAGGATAAGCGCTTCCCGAACCAATTTTTGCTCTTTCGCATCAAGTTTGCGAAGCGCCTTTTTGATTTTATCCATACTACAGGCGCGCGAGGAGTGCTTCGAGAGCTACACCGCCTTTTTTGACTTTGGTGAAGTCAACGACCGATTCCCACAGCTCCGCCGCCTCATCAGGCGCGGTGATGCGGAAAACGGGCTTTGATTTTCGCACAACGATAAATGAATTGCCCTTAGCAACCTGGGCAATAAAAGCATCCGTGTTTTCACGAAGTTCTTTTAAACCTACAATAAATTTTTTCACAGTATATTAAGTTAATCTTAAGATTAACTTATGATATCACGCCGCACTGGGTTGTCAACCCCTCACCAGGCACTGGTGAGGGGTCAAGAACCCGAAAAACATGATGCCCTGCCCGCAACGCTCTGCTCGCAGGCGTGCGGGCCTGTATCAGCCATGCGATATGCATACCCCGTGAAATAGTAACTGTTAAGCTGCTAACATAAGCGGGTGCCCTGATGTGAAAAAACCGCGCCAGCCGTACCGGTAATATGCAAAGCTTATCTCACGGGGTATACTGTCTCACATGAGCTTGAATGCTGCACAAAAAAAACAGATGGCGCTTCAGAGACGATTGCATCGTCATAAGCGATATAGCGTCGATATCGAACTCGCACCGGGATACACGCTCAACGGCCTCATCGTAGGGCCGGGCATCCTGCGACCGGAAGTGACGACTTCCCTGTACCTCGCGCGATACCTCTTTTTTCGTAACGGTTTATACCTGAACAAGCGAGCGCTCGATCTCGGAAGCGGATGCGGCATCCAGGGAATTGTCCTTGGTTTGTACGGAGCAAAAGATATTGTTTTTTCCGACATAACGCGTGAATCGATACGCAACACTACCGAGAATGTTAAACGATTTCGATTGAGTAACAACGCAAAAATAATCCGCAGTGATTTATTTCAAAACATCAGGCAAAAGTTTGATCGCATCGTGTTTAATCATCCGTTTTTCCCCGATGTCCCAAAGGCCGGTGATATTTTTGAGATAGCAACACTCGCCCCCGGTGAATTGATTCAGAGATTTTTGAAAAACGCCAAGACGCATCTATATCCGGATGGGGTTATCGTAATGCCGTATTTTCATCTCGGTGGTCCAATCAACGATCCGGCGAAACAGGCTCCAAAACACGGCTATTCAGTACGTGAAAACTGGAGGTTAAAAATACATTCAGGGTCACAACAAGGTCTCGTATCCATATACGAACTGAGATTGCAATAGAAATAAAGGGGCCTCCAGCGTTATTCGCGCTGGAGGCCTTAGTCGTCTCTGATTTCCCGAATGAACATCATTTGGCAGGATCCGTTTCGCTGAGCGTCACCCAGCCGCATTTCGCGGAAACTCGGAATAGCTTATCACCAAGCTGGATCGCTTGAATCCGCTCCCTTCGACCGAAATCATCACGGACACCCGGGTACCAGCTGTTTGGTTCGGTTACGACGTTCTCCACGAGAATCCTGTTATATGTCCTATTTGGGTAGAACGTTCGAACCGGTGCGCACTTCGAGTGCGTGAACACATACGTATTGACCCAGTAGACAGGCGCCTTATACAGCACGCTGTAACAGTCCGGCTCAACCCTGAGCTCAAACCTATCACCCTCGAGGTGCGCGCGCCTAGGATCCTTCAGAATGTTACGAGCGGTGTCCGTTAGATCAACAACCTTGCCGTCTTTTGCACCGTCACAAAGGGGTAAACTCATTGCTTCTTCGTGAAGGTCTGGTTCTTGCGGTAGCGCAGGCGCTGGTGGTGCTGTTGGTTGAGGTGCTGACTGCGATTGCAGATGTTCTGTCGGTGCATTCGTAATAACCAGCGCACCGCTCGAATCTCTGCGGTAGTAGAGAGTGTCTCCGCGTCCCGACTGTACCTTACCGGTCGGTACGCCAGAAAAATGTACTGTACCGCTTGCATCTACGTGAGCGGACGGAGGATGAGTCGAATCACCGGTCTGACCCGATCCACGCAAACGCTTGAGCTCGGCGATTCGAGCTTCCTCACGCTGCCTTGCAACATCGAGAGCCCGCTCTGCGGTCTCGGCACGTTCATTGGCGTCATTCAGCGCTTCCAACCGAGCCGCTTCATCCTGACGCGTTTTCTCCGCAACCGCTTTTCTCTCTTCTTCAGCTTTCAGCGCCGCTTCTTTTTGCGCTGCCCTCTCTTCGTACAGAGAGACGGCTCGGTGCCAGGTGGCACCGATCCACTTTCGAGCGTTGGCCGTACCGCCAAAGAACATGATAATGATGATAATCACCATTATCAGAACGAATAGCGGTTTGAGGCGCCTGGCGAACCGTATTGCCTTCTCCACGCTGATGCCGGTGACCACCGAAAGCATCACGTACGCGACGAACAATACCATCAGCGGAATCAGGAGCTCTGGAGCGTTCTGTACCGGAATCCAGTACAGTGCAAGGTTGATGCACATTTCGAGCACGGTGATCAGCGTCAGAACTTTCAGAACTGTGCGACCCTGCGGAAAGACGGCAATGGCGGTGGGTATCAGCGGGAAGCTCGCGAGTGCCACGACGAACGCGAAAAGGGGGAGCAGGCCAAGAAGCAGCGTGAGCGTGGGAATGCCGGCCATTGCGACCGCGGTTACGACGAACGGCCAAAGCACAACGAGCAGAATCGCAATACGCAACACGCTGTTGCCGATTTTCCAGAACGTCCTGAGAACATCAAGAACCTTCGCCAGAGCCGGATTCATGCTCGATCTCCTTTCTCGTCCTTCTTCGCACCGGACTTGAGCTCGTCGCCGACCTGCGTCACGAGCGAAATGAGCTCGCGGCGCATTTCCAGCTCCAGCTTGATCTTTTCCATCTCCGAACGCGGATCAGCCGCGGTCTTCAGCCGCTGGATGCTCTCCTTCATGAAAGCATCAAGCCAGCCGCTCGCTTCCAGCTCCGCTTTCGCGCTCATTGGATGTCCGAGAGCGATGGAGAGGGAATTCGCGAAACTCGAGAAGATGTCGCCGATGATCGGCCCGGGTTCTTCGTACTTGTCGGCCAGTCGTTCGGTGTAGGTGCGGAGAATGCCGAGTACGCGCCGGGTCCAGTCCTTCCGCAGTACGCTGTCTTGGGGAAGCTGGTTCGCCAGCTGAATGGCGAGGTTCTGAAGGTCCGGATCCAATGCTCCGGACGTTGCCGCAAGAAGTTCCTTCGCCATGTCCTTCAACGTGTCCTTCGCGCTCATGTGAGCACCCCTTTCTTGGGGAAATCAGTTAAACAACTGGTTGTGAACGTACGCACCATTACACGATGTAATGGGTGTTCAAGTCCTCATACTGGATTTTTTCGCCTTTGTCAACATGCATGCAATACATCAAAGACGAATCAAATCTTGTTAATTTCAGGTAAAAATCCTATACTGAGAGAGTTCAATCATTAATCATATTCCTATGGAAGGTGAAAACATGCGACCGATGTCGGATCATAAGATTATTTTTAAGATCCTGGCGCTGCTGGCCATCACGGCGATTGTTATTGTCGCGATGCTTCGCGATCGCATCGTCAATGCGCCGCAATGGCAGGTGACGGTCGTGGGAGAGGGCCGTGCCACGTATACGCCCGATATTGCCATCGTGAACCTCGGCGTCCAGGTCGACAAGTCCTATTCGGCTCAAGCGGCTCTTGCAACGCTCAATACAAAGATGCAAAAAATTCTTCCGGCGATCGCCGATGCCGGTATTCCGAAAGAGGACATCCAGACGCAAAATTATTCTCTCTATACTCAGTACGATTACCGCGACAATATTTCTTATGTTTCCGGCTATAACGCAAACCAGCAGATCTCGGTCAAGGTCCGGAACTTCAACAGCGACAATGAGCTCGTCAGCAAGGTCATCGATGCGGCAAGCAAAGCCGGCGTCAATCAGGTCAGCGGCATTACGTTCGACCTTTCAAACTTGAACGACGTGAATCAGGAGGCACGCGTCAAGGCGATCGAAGATGCACGCTCAAAGGCGCAGGGGCTTGCGCAAGCGGCCGGTGTGCGCCTGGGCAAGATCATAAGCTGGTACGATAACATCGTGCAGCAACCGGTACCGTATACCCTTGCGGACGGCAAAGGAGGAGGGGGTATGGTCGGAGCAGGCGGCTCCCAGATCCCGTCAGGTGAAAATGAAATTATCATCCAAATTGGCGTTAATTACCGCGTTAAATAACGGAGGTTGTCATTTTTTGCCGCAAACGGTGTACTATATAATAAACGCCCAGAATAGCGTTGCCCAGAGGGTTTTTGGGCGCACGGTGAAAGCAACTGCTTATGAGTAGCAAGCATTCTACAAGGTACGTCGTCATCGTCAGCTTCTTATCAGGAGCTATCGGTGCTTTTTTGGTTATGCTCGTGACGCTGAACGCATTCGTATCACAGAACCCAAACATCCTTTCCCAACTGCCAAGTAGCGTCGGCGCATACCTGCAACAGCTGCAACCTGTTACGGCGACGGTCAATGGTACTAACGTTACGTTGACTCAAGAAGCGCTGGTCATCGCGGCAGTCAAACGCAGCCAGCCGGCCGTCGTATCGATCATCATCACGGCCGACGTACCAAAGGTCCAGCAATACTTTAACGACCAATTCAACCCGTTCGATCTGTTCGGCTCGCCATTCCAGTACAGCGTCCCGCAACAGAACGGCGAGACCCAGAAACGGGAGATCGGCGGGGGATCGGGTTTTCTGGTCTCGGCCGATGGCCTGGTTCTCACCAATAAGCACGTCGTTGACCAGGACAACGCCGAGTACACCGTCTTTACGAATGACGGCAAAAAACATACCGCTTCCGTTGTCGACCGTGATCCGGCAAACGATCTGGCAATCTTGAAAATAGACGGCACCGGGTATCCGTATCTTCGTTTCTCCGACGCGAAAAAAATCCAGATAGGACAGACCGTCATCGCCATCGGGAATTCCCTCGGTGAATTCCGGAACACCGTATCGGTCGGCGTTGTCTCGGGCCTTGCCCGTTCCATCACAGCCGGAGCCCGGGGACAGTCGGAACTTTTGGAAGGCGTCATACAGACCGACGCGGCGATCAATCCGGGAAATTCCGGCGGTCCGCTTCTTGATTTGCAGGGCAACGTCATCGGCATCAACGTCGCAATCGTCCAGGGTTCGCAGAATATCGGTTTTGCGCTGCCGGCAGACGTTGCGCAGAGCGCCGTTTCGTCCGTTCAAAAAAGCGGCACGATCGAGCGCCCGTACCTCGGCGTCCGCTATATTCCCATAACGGAGCAGGTGAAACAGGAGAACAATCTGACCGT
>MHKK01000021.1:0-2929 GCA_001818365.1 Candidatus Komeilibacteria bacterium RIFCSPHIGHO2_01_FULL_52_14 | reverse complement strand
TCCGGAGCGGACAAAGCCGGTCTTGCCGAAGGTGACATTATTCTTGAGGTTGACGGGGTAAAGATCGATGCGGACCACTCGCTTTCAAACCTCATTCACAATAAGAATGTCGGCGATACGGTAACGCTGAAAATACTCCGTAAGGGAGGCGAAAAAACGGTACCGGCAACACTCACCGCCATTCCTACGTCGTAGTACTGTCATCGCGAGGCCCGACGAAGTCGTGGCTGTGGCGATCCCGATGTTATAGATGCTAATCTGGGATTGCTTCTCCGCCTAGGGTGGATGCGCGCACACATGCCCTGCCAGGGAAAAGCACCCGATGCAAGATCTGGTGCTTTTCCCTTGTGACAGAAGAATCGAACTGTGGTATAATTATCGCATATGAAATTAATAAAGATATTGATTATGATAAGCAGCCTCAGTATGATTGTTGCTGGCTGCAGCGCAATTCCGAAGGCGCAAGGACCCGCGACGACTACTGCTGGTCGGTGGGTCTGTATGAATGGTGCTTGGTTTAATGATGGGAATACAACAAAATTAAAACCAAAGGTACCGTGTATAAATAAAGATATCAGCTGCAATAATTCCTCGGAGTGTTCCTCATTGGATTGTGCTTCGGGATTTATTCAAACATGTTGGGAAGGGAAGTGTCGATGCAATGTGAACATTCCATCACCAACTGACTTCAAAGATTAAGTCTAGTCATTAGTTATTTTTTTTGAATTTCAGTTCTGATAAGCTCCACGATGTCCTGATAAAGGCGACAAAGGATCCCTGCCTGTCGGCAGCTTACGGCTGTGCTCGAGCTGCATCGGTCTGATATACTGAAAGTGTGCTAGAAAAGCTTTACTGGTAAATTGTAGTTAATAACCGTGAAAATCTCTTTTTTTTAGGAGTTTTTTATGTATATGAACTCTAACGTGTATTTAGAGACATTTAATGAGTAGATTACTATATTTCTGGGTAGATTTATAGGGTACTTGTGTAGATTTATGTAGTATGATATCATTCCTGCATGGGAGAAGAATTATTTACAATCAGCCAGGCTGCTGAATATCTCGGGGTTTCTTTGAATACGCTTCGTCGTTGGGACGAAAGCGGTAAGCTAGTCGCGATCAAGAAAGATGGTGGCACTCATCGTTATTATCGTGAAAAAGATTTAGAAATCTTTGCCAGCGACCTGATGAAGTTTGCCTCCGAGTGGATCCAAGACGGCATTAAGTTTCCAGGCACGTTTTATTGTCAGACAAGCTCTGTTTTCAGTGCACGGCTGGCAAAAATGGAATATGCACTCATGCAAAAGCCCGGGTATGAAAAATTGTATTCTCTGATCGTCTTAGTTACTGGAGAGATCGGCGATAATTCGTTTGCTCACAACTTAGGAAAGTGGCCCGATACAGCGGGAATTTTTTTCGGTTATGACCTTGCGAAAGGCATCGTGGTACTTGCTGATCGAGGATTGGGTATTCTAGAAACGTTACGTCAGGTTCGGCCGGAGCTTCCGAGTCACGTAGCGGCCTTGGAAGTTGCGTTTACCGAATTCATTTCTGGACGTGCACCGGAAAAGCGCGGCAACGGGCTTAAGCTTGTTCGCGAGGTGGTCATGGAGCAGCCAATCAGCTTGTTTTTTACAAGCGGCGATGCTGAGTTGCGCATGCAAGGATCTGATAAAGTATTTCATGTTACGCGTGGTCAGCGCAGTGTGCGAGGATGTTTAGCGAAGATAGAGTTTTAAAACATTTTAAAAAAATACATGAAATTACAATTAGAAAAGTTCGGCAAAACATTACTATCTCGGGAATTGGGCAGTGAGGCCTTTAAGGCATTGCAACCAACCCTGCGCGAGTTATCCAAAGACGAAGAGCTAAAAATAGATTTTTCTGGAGTATTAACATTGTCGCCGTCATGGTCAGATGAGTTTTTAAGTCCCTTGCTGGATCAATTGGGCGATCGCTTAATTCTGTTACCGAGCGATAATCTTTCAGTGCACGCGACGCTTAGAATTCTTCAAAAGGTTAATAAGCGTCCATTTAACAGTAAATCCTAGTATTGCGGCGGTAGTGCTTCGGGGTGCGTCGGGCTGCTATAATGAAAATCCGCTACAAAAGCTAAGCAGGTCAATCCCCCTCAGAGCCCTGAGGGGGATCAAGCTTCCCTACGGCTCTCCGCCAAAGGCGGACAGGCAAATCGGGGTGGCCTGGTAAAGGCGACGAAGGATCTCCGGTGAAGCGAAGCTGATACCGGAAACACGGGCGCCTGCCCGCATACGCCCTTCGGCTATGCTCAGGGCTTCGCGGGACCCGCCTACTATCGCCATGCGAAGCATTGGCGGGCAGGGATTCCTCGTCCACGACTCACGTCGGGGCTCAGAATGACAGCCCCTCACTTGCTTTGTCGCGTAATCTTTTGTATACTCAAGGGCAGATAAAATTATTAATATAAGCAATAAAATGATCAAAAAACTGTTAGCTTTTTACGGGATCTCGGCAATGGTCATTGCCGCACTACTCGTTGCCGGAACGCCTTCAAAGGCAGCGCCTGCGCGTGAGCGAGGATACTCCTTGCCCAAAGACGCGGTCCAAATTTCCGATAACCTCTATTCTCTGGGTACTGCCCGCGACCCAAAAACAGGTAAGCTGGTTGAGGGCTACGCGATAATCCATCGAAAGGACGCCCAGGCAAAGCCCAGTGGAGCTGGCGCCGGATCAAAAGGCCCCACCTGTTATGGCTTCCTGGCCAAAGGCGCCAAGTGGAAGGGAACTCCGGAACCATGGGTAGTGAATCCTGAGAACAACAGCGGCCTGACAGATTCATTCATCTTTAACAGCATCGCGACCGATATCGGAACGTGGGAAACCGCTGCGGTGAATAATGTCTTAGGCGACGGTTCAACTACGAATGACGATTTGTCTGTTGGCGTTAACAA
>MHKK01000020.1:12809-15874 GCA_001818365.1 Candidatus Komeilibacteria bacterium RIFCSPHIGHO2_01_FULL_52_14 | reverse complement strand
CGGTTTCTCGATAGCGCCGCTCCAGGTTCGGAACCACGCCTTCGTACCGGGTCGTATAGTCCCCCTGAAACGTCTCGCCGGAAATATCCACGTGATAGGTCTCGTCGCCCGTTCCGTTGAGAATAAGGTCGATCTGCGCTTTCGTCAGTTTTGAAACCGGTACGTTCAAAGAAAACTTATGGCGTTTTGCCGCAGCCGAAAGCATCTTCATATACCACGTCTGCGATGACGCGGCCCGGGACCATGGCCGGATAGCGCCCTCGGCGATCGTGAGCGTTTTGTTGGGGATAACGAGATCGGCATCGACCTCAAGCTTGGTGCCTAAACCGCTGCATTCGGGACAGGCGCCGTGCGGACTGTTGAATGAAAAATTACGCGGCTCGATGGGTGCGATGCTGATTCCGCAGTAGCTGCATGAAAACGACTCGCTCATGGTCTTGTCCTGCCCGTCTTTCAGATTATGCATATAGACAACGCCGTTCCCCAGATCAAGCGCCGTTTCCAGGGATGATGCAACGCGCTTCGCAACATCCGCGGTGGCGTCAATCGTAATGCGGTCGATGACCACGTCGACCAAATGTTTTTTCTGTTTATCAAGCCGCGCATCCAGTGCTTCTTCTATGGAAATAATCTCGCCGTCCAAACGGACGCGGGCGTATCCCGCTTTCTTGACGTATTCGAGAACCCGTTTATGCTCGCCCTTCTGGTCTTTCACCATGGGCGCAAGTACGGCGAGCTGCGTGCCGGCAGGAAAAGCAAGCACGGCATCGATCATCTGCTTCTGCGTCTGCTGCTTGACCTCACGTCCGCATTTCGGGCAGTGCGGCACGCCGACCCGCGCGAACAGCAAACGGAGGTAATCGTAAATTTCGGTGACGGTGCCGACTGTCGAGCGCGGATTGCGGGATGCACTCTTTTGATCGATTGAAATTGCCGGGGACAGGCCTTCTATTTGGTCCACGTCCGGCTTATCCATCAACCCGAGGAACTGCCGGGCATACGCCGACAGGGACTCGACATACCGGCGCTGGCCTTCCGCATAGATGGTATCGAAAGCCAACGAGGATTTGCCGGAACCGGAGAGACCGGTGATCACGATAAACTTGTCGCGCGGCAATTCCAGCGAAATATTTTTGAGGTTGTGTACCCGAGCCCCTTTGATGACGATTTTGTTCGACATCGACGATGTAAGAAAAAGAAAACTGGCGCCCATTGTAGATGAAAAAAGAGAACGTGTCAACCCAGCACCACTTTTGTATAAGACAGTTGTACAAACCGATTCACGCGTACAAGTATAAATGCGTCCTATCACGTGCTATTCGGCACAAAAGTGGTGCTGGGTCAAGCCCCATTGCTTCGCTTGCCCCGCATAGTGCATTCTGTTAAGGTTTGACCGTTGAGTTGTTCCCTGACAAAAACTCGTCCTTGGAGGGCGACATGAATAAGACCCTACGGAGATATCTGGACATGGAGGCGGAGTTGGACCGCATCGCCAAGGAGCACAACATCACGTACGTCAAAGATATGCCGTTCATACCGTCACAACCTGACAACGCATTTAAAGCCGGCAAGGTATTGGAATCCTACGGCGTGGATCTGAAGGAATTCGTGCTAAAGTTCGCGACCATTCGCGGAGAGGCACCCAACACGCGCCTCTGCCTTGAGGGTGGCATTCTCAAGACAAATCGCTGGGTTGACGGTGTGGAGCTGCTGCTCGCCGCGGCTCACCTGATCCGCTGAACAAGCGGGAAAGGAACAAGAATGACAAGTCTCGGTTTGTTTCTTCTCGCGCACTGGCAGGTAATCTGTTTTTTCTGGTCTCTCGCGGGCCTTTTCGCTTGCGGCCTCTACTGGCTTCTGTCGTGGGATTCGCACCACGGGCCGCTCGAAAGCTGGCCAGTGATGATCGGCAGCTCGATATTCCTGATGATGTGCGGACCCATCGCCGTTCTGACGATGATCTACGCGCTTGGTGAGCCGGAACGACAAGCCCGCAGGATGAAAAAGCAATACGGCGATCTTGCCGACGAGATCATCGAACGAACAGGGGGCGATCCGAAACCCTCGGGCATGGACTGAACCGTCCCATATCACACAACCCCCCTTCGTCAGGAAACTGACGGAGGGGGAGTTTTTTAATGTCATTGCGAGGGCCGATGGACATCGGCCCGTGGCAATCTCAACGAGATCCCTCGTCCTTCGTCCTCGGGATTAATTTTGTTCGCGCTCCAGCTTCGCTATCGCTCGCTTCCGCGCACAAAATTAAAAAGGCCCCGGTGACCGGAAACGGTCAATTCACGGGGCCCATGGAACATGCTTCGTAGTGCTACTGCGTTGAGGCAGGGCTGTGAAAGATCGGGAGGATCGATTCAGCCGTGGCCGGCTCGCACTCGGCGAGTCCGGCAGCGATGCGAACCGACTTCGCGAGACCCTGGCGTCTGCTCAGCTCGGCCTGACGCTGCTGCTGAGCAAGCAAAGCCTGCTCCTCCGTCTGTCTCTCGCGGCGCCTGCGCTCTTCCGTGGCCACTCGCTCGCGACGGTTCTTGACGCGGGCACGCTGCTCGCTGGAGATCTCCTGAAGGAGCTCGGTCGCCCGGTGATAGGCGACACCGGCATCATCCAGGTTGAAAAAACGCTTGGGCGCCATGATCAGCTCGATCGCGCGCACGTGCTTGGCCCACCGGGACACCAGGTCGTCGTCGATCTTGTCGATGGCATCGTCGGCCCTGAGCTGCTGCTGCATCATGACGAACTTCTGATCGAAATACTTCAGACACCCCCGGAAGAAGCCCTCCTGCTTTCGCTGGAGATGGTAGCAGAAGCGGCCGATCGCCTCCTTCAGCGGCGCCTCGTTGCCGTGCTGCTCGAAGTTCTCGACTTCGGCGTTCAGCTCTCCGAGCAGTGTCTGCGGTATCTCGAAGGCGGGAAACCTCCGAGCGACGGCCTTGCGCTCTTCGCTCAGGAACTGCAAGAGCTCCGGAAGAGTTGCCTTGCTGACCTGCTGTCTGTTCATGATAAAGCGCCTCCTTCCTCAAAATGACCGAGTTGGACGGGCACTACGTTTG
>MHKK01000020.1:11021-12768 GCA_001818365.1 Candidatus Komeilibacteria bacterium RIFCSPHIGHO2_01_FULL_52_14 | reverse complement strand
ACCATTTATAGCATACTTTGTCAATAATACCCCAAAATAGGCATTTCTATCCGTATAAGCTATAGTTCTTCAATGCAGCCAAACCTCAAAAACATTCCTTCGGATCCCGGCGTGTACCAATTCTTTAATGCTGCAGGCGATATCATTTATATCGGCAAGGCCAAAAATCTGAACAATCGCGTCCGGTCGTACTGGAATAATTTCGATGAGCTGGAGCCGGCAAAGCAGGATATGATCCGGCGCGCGGCCCGTGTCGAATATATCGTCGTGAATACCGAGACCGAGGCCTTGTTGCTGGAAGCAGGACTCATAAAAAAACACGCCCCTCCCTATAATATCGTTTTGCGCGACGACAAGGACTGGACCTACATCGTGATCACCGGCGAGCCGTTCCCCCGAATCGTCACGGTTCACGGGAACCGCAGGATCAAAGGCGATCACTTTGGCCCGTACACCAGCGCGGCGGCGGCAAAAACGGTCGTGCGTCTTCTGCATCAGATTTTGCCGCTGCGAACCTGCAAGCGCGATCTCTCAAAACTGCCGAACGGGCTTGTCTGCATGCAGTATCACCTTGGCCGGTGCCTGGGACCGTGCGAAAAAAAGATCGGGATTGAAGCCTACATGAAACTTATTCAAAATGCTCGCGACGTATTGAAAGGAGACACCAAGCCGCTCATTCGCGAAATGCTGCGCGATATGAACGCAGCGGCCCGCACCGAGCATTTTGAGAAAGCCGCATTACTCCGGAACCGGATGCGAGCGCTTGAGCGCATATCCGAACGCCAGCAGGTTGTCTCGGCGATAGAACGAAATCAGGATTTCATCGGACTCGCGTACGGCGAAAAAGAGACCGTCCTCACGGTGATGCAGATACGGAACGGCAGGATGCTCGACACGCTGCACTACGTCGTACAGCATAAATTGGATGAAACGGAACACGAAGTACTCGAGCAGTTTCTTATCCAGCACTATGCACATGCGCCGAGCAGGCCTGCGTACGTGCTCCTTCCCTTTTCCGCATCCGCTGACGCCAGCAAAGCGCTCGCACCTGTGGTGTTGGCAGTTCCCAAGCGCGGGCGGAACAAACGGCTCCGCGATCTGGCTCAAAAGAACGCCTGGGTCCACTATCACAAAAAAACGAGCACAAAACCGCTTCCGCCCGCGCTCTACGTGCTCAAGCACGTACTCTCGTTGCCGGCGCTTCCGCGGCGCATCGAAGCGTATGACATTTCCAATATCGGTGGCAGTTACGCGGTCGGTGCCATGGTTGTTGCGCTCGACGGGTCACTTGCGCCAGCTCACTATCGTAAGTTCAAGATCAGGACGATTCACGGATCCGATGACGTTCGTATGATGCGGGAAATGCTGCAGCGCAGGACCGGCCATCCAAAATGGGGCGAGCCGGACCTGCTTGTCCTCGACGGCGGAAAACCGCAGCTCTCAATGGTATTTCCGGTTCTTCCGAAAAGATGGCAAACGAAGATTGTCGCTCTTGCGAAACGCGAAGAGGAGCTCTTTTTGCCCGGCCGGTCGGCAAGTATTCGCCTGGATACCCAGGACGCCGCCCTGTTGCTCCTTCGCAAGATACGTGATGCGGTACACAATCAGGCAATCCGTTACTACAGAAAAGTCCACCGAAAAGAGTGGAAGAAGTAAAGCAATGTCATTGCGAGGAAGTCGAACACAGCTCGACGACCTGGTAATACCGTTGAACTTTAAATAATATTTTTCGCCTGCGTCGCTCTTT
>MHKK01000020.1:3814-11013 GCA_001818365.1 Candidatus Komeilibacteria bacterium RIFCSPHIGHO2_01_FULL_52_14 | reverse complement strand
GTTTCGAAGCCCGCCCCTAGGTTCCCGACACCCTCCTTCCCCGGCACGACTCCTTCGCTTCGACCTCTCGCTTACTGCTCGGGTCTCGCTGCAGAGGGCGGGCACTATAAAAACCTTTGCAAACAATATTTTCTAAACGTATCGCCCACAGGGCGATACCGTCTGCCCTCCGCAGACCAGCTTCACGATAGTGAAGATGGGCGAAGGAGCCGGGTAGGGGTACGGGGGTGTTGGGGGTGGTAGGGGGCGACGTCGGAATGAGCCCCCTCCCACCCCCAACCCGGCAGCCGGCCGGGACCGGCAAAAATTTCCGACATTCGCCGAAACCTCTCGGCTCATCAGATATGGGCAGATTCGCTCAAGATGACAAACCCAATATTGACATCTCCTTGGTAATCTGTTAGTATGCACTATATTTCGTATCGTCAATGAAAACTGCCCTGTATATTCTGCAAGTCGTTGTTTCGCTTTTGCTGATAACGTCAATTCTCATTCAGAGCCGTGGCTCGGGATTGGGTTTGGCATTTGGTGGCTCAAGCGCGGTATACCGCACAAAACGCGGTGCGGAGAAGATGATTTTCCGCGCAACCATCGTGCTGACAATTCTCTTCATGTTGATCTCGGTCGCGCATCTCTTCATTTAATCAAGTAAGCGGATATTTATTCTGAAGCTTTCGGGCCTCATGCGGCGCGCTGTTGAGCGCGTCAGGCGCCTCACGTTCGGACGTCGTCAAAACGGCGTCGAGCGTAAGGAAGCGCTTGACCTGGCGTTGTTGCGCAGCTCAAAAAAATGGCGCGTGCCAAGCATCGGCCAGCTCAAATTTATCGGCCGGCTTCTCGAAGACCATGAACGGCGCTCGCTCTTTATTAGTATCCTCATCGGCATCGCGGCGCTCGGCGTCCTCGGGACGCGCATCTGGTTCCGTTCGACCGTGGCGGTACCTGCAACCGGAGGGTCGTATACCGAAGGTCTCGTCGGTTCTCCGCGGTTCATTAATCCTTTGCTTGCGGCGGGAAACGACGTCGACCGTGATTTGAGCCGCCTTATCTTCGCCGGCCTGCTCACGACGGATGCCGACGGAAATATCGTTCGCGACCTGGCTGAAAATTATACCATTAGCGACGATCAGAAGATCTATACGGTTACCCTACGCCGCAATCTCACCTGGCACGACAACGAGCCGCTGACCGCAGACGATGTGCTCTTTACCATCCAGGCGATCCAGGATCCCGCCTATCACAGCTCCCTGCGCGTCAGTTTTGACGGCATCGACGTGAAAAAACAGGACGACACGACGATTATTTTTACCTTGCGTACCCCCTTTCCCGGTTTTCTCTCCGCACTCACCGTCGGGATCCTCCCCGAACATATCTGGTACTCAATCCCGGCTTCGCAAATGCAGCTTGCCGAGGCGAATCTTAAGCCGGTCGGAGCCGGGCCCTACCGTTTTAAAAACCTGGTTCGCGATACCACCGGTGCGATCCGAAGCATAACCCTTGAACGTAACGGCGCATACCATCAGACACCGGCGTATATCCGGGAACTGTCCTTTAAATTCTACGGTGATTATCCGAGCGCGGTTGAAGCGCTTAAAAATAAGAACATCGAGGGTTTGAGCTTTTTACCGCTTGAATACAGCAGTGATTTTGAAAACAGCTCGACGGTGTCGCTCGAAGAATTGGAACTCACACAATATAACGCATTGTTTTTTAACCCCGATAAAAATGATGCGCTGAAAGATCGCGCCGTGCGGAAAGTACTTGCCGCCGGCGTCGACCGCGATCGCATCATACGTGAGATTCTGGGCGGGGAGGGACGGGCAATGTACGGACCCGAGCTGCCGGGCTTTGACAGCACCAGTACGAGCACGCCGTCATTCGACGTCCCGGCGCTCTCCAAGGCGCTTGACGATGCGGGATGGAAACTGCCGACGGCGACCAGCACCGTTCGCATGAAAGACGGAAAAGAACTTACCATCACCATATCGGCCGTTGAAAGACAAGACACGGAGGGTGTCACGCAGGTCATCAGGGAGAATTGGACATCTTTAGGCATAGCGGTGAATGTCTCACTGGTTCCAAAAACCAATATTAAAAAGGATGTCATTGAGCAACGTGCCTACGAGATGCTGCTCTTCGGGCAGATCATCACCTCGCCGCAGGACGTCTACGCATTCTGGCATTCAAGCCAAAACCGGCATCCGGGCAGCAATTTTTCCGTTCTTGCCAATCGGGACATCGATGCGGCTGCCGAAGAACTGCGAACGACGAGCGACAAGAACAAGCAGCAACAACTCTATACGACGCTCTCTCATAAACTGAGCGACGAAGCATTCGCGGTATTTCTCTACAGTCCGCAGTACCTCTATGTCTTGCCAAAAAAAATACTCGGCGTTACCTCGCACGTCCGCATTGCCGCTCCGGCGGACCGCTTCAGTGCAGTCACGCACTGGTACATAAAAACAAACCGCGCATATAAAAAATCTAATTAGGTATCAGATCCATAACAGGTCAGACAGAATAACAGTATGACACCAAGAAGAACACACGGGACAAGAGAACGATCACGCGGACGACGCCCCATAGGAGGACAGCATCGTCCCGCAGAGGGCGCCGAAATCGTCGTCCAACGACCCAGCAAGCATCCGGTCGCTGACGGCGTGCTTCGTGTTATCCCCATCGGCGGCTGCGAAGAAGTCGGGCGCAACATGACCGTGATTGAATACGGCTCCGATATCATCATTATCGATATGGGATTGCAATGGCCGGAAGAAGATATGCCCGGCATCGACTACATAATTCCCAACGCCGATTACCTGAAAGGCAAAGAAAAGAATATCCGCGGCGTTATCATCACCCACGGACACTACGATCATATCGGAGCGATCCCCCACTTGGCACCGAAGCTCGGCAATCCCACTATCTACGGCACGCCGCTGACGCTCGGCATCATCGCCAAGCGGCAGGAGGACTTCAAGATGATCCCTCTCAAGCTGCAGGCGGTCGATCGGGACACCGTATTGAAGCTCGGGGTATTTACCGTGAGCTTTTTCGGAGTGAGCCACAACATTCCCGATTCGGTCGGCGTCATTGTCGACACTCCCTACGGCAAGGTCGTACACACCGGCGACTTTAAACTCGACCCCAACTATTCCGGCGATCGTCCGGCGGAGATCGACAAGATCCAGAAGCTGGGCGAACAGAACGTACTCGCGCTCATGGCCGACTCCACGAATGCATCACAGCCGGGCAGACAGCTCACCGAAGGCGAGATCCAGGGCAATATCGACCAGATCCTTGCCGATGCTCCGGGCCGCGTGATCATCGGCACTTTCGCGTCCCTCTTGGGCCGCATCCAGCAGATCATCTGGGCCGGAGAGAAGATCAACAAGAAGATCATCATCGAAGGTTACAGCATGAAACGTAACGTCGAGCTCGCGCAAGCGCTGGGGTACATGAAGCTCAAGCGGGAAACGATGCTTGATATCAGGGATATCGGCGACTACCCGAGCAATAAAATCATTATTCTTTGTACCGGCGCACAGGGCGAAGATAACGCCGTGCTCATGCGCATCGCGAACAAAGAGCACCGTTCCCTGAAAATCGAAAAAGGAGACACGGTCGTTTTCTCCTCATCCGTGATCCCGGGCAACGAGCGTTCCGTGCAGCGCCTGAAGGATTCCCTGTACCGGCTCGGTGCGGAAGTCATTCACTATCAGATGATGGACGTGCACGCCGGCGGCCATGCCAAACAGGAGGATCTCTTCGATACCATTCAGATGATAAAGCCGCGGTATCACATCCCGGTGTACGGTAACCATTCGTTCCTGCGGCTGCACGCGAAGGTTGCCTTGCGCGCCGGCATTCCGGAGAAAAACATTTTCGTTCCGGATAACGGACAGATAATGGAATTCTCCGCGCGCGGCGGACGGCTGACGAGCCAAAAGGTTCCGTCGGATTACGTATTCGTCGACGGCCTCGGTGTCGGCGACGTATCGCACGTCGTTTTGCGCGATCGGCAGATGATGGCCGAGGACGGTATGCTCGTCGTCATCGCCACGATCAACGGCAAGACCGGAAAACTCATTAATTCTCCCGACATCATCTCGCGCGGTTTTATCTACATGCGCGAGCAGAAAAAACTCGTTGAACAGATACGCGCCAAAATCAGAGGTCTCGTGGGAGACCATGGGAAACGGGCGCAGGCGAACGACAGCTATCTCAAAGATAAGATCCGCAACGAGCTCGGGCAGTTCCTGTACCATAAGACCAAGCGCCGCCCCATGATCTTGCCCGTCGTCATCGAAGTATAGTAGCATTGAAGCATGCCCCATATTATCCCGCACCATTCGCCCGAGGCGGAGGTACGGGACTTCGCAACCCCAGCCACTGCACGTAAATAAATATCTATGAATCAATACAAATTAATTATTCGTAACCAGCACGCGGGGCAAAGTCCAGTAGTGAGCTTTGCTCTACTACTGGATTGATATACGGGGCATGCAACAACGCCTTTTTTCTGCCGCTAAACCGACCGGGGAACTTCACCTTGGCAATTATTTGGGTGCACTTAAAAACTGGGTTGCATTGCAGTCCCAGTACGAGTGCATCTATGCTATCGCCGACTACCACGCGCTGACCGTCGAAATCGATCCCAAAGAGCTTGAACAAAACACGATCAATTTGGCATGCGATCTTCTGGCGCTGGGGATCGATCCCAAAAAATCAATTTTCTTCAGACAGTCCGACGTACCCGAACACACGGAACTGTCATGGATATTTGCATGCCTGACGCCCGTCAGCGAGCTTACGCGCATGACGCAGTACAAAGATCTGGTGCAGGAAAAGAAAGGGAACGCCAATGCGGGACTTCTTACGTATCCGGTTTTACAGGCGGCGGATATCTTGCTCTATCGGGCGACCCATGTCCCGGTTGGCGAGGATCAGCTGCAGCATCTCGAGCTCTCCCGCATCATCGCACGCAAATTCAATAACCGGTACGGGGATTTTTTCCCGGAAGTCAACCCAGTGCTTTCCGAAACGGTCCGAGTGATGTCGCTCGATAACCCGGAGGGTAAGATGAGCAAGTCGCACGGTGCCAAGAGTTACATTGCATTGCGTGACAAACCCGACGTCATCACCCAGAAGATAGGCAAAGCCGTAACCGATTCCAATCACAACGAAACATCGCTCTCGGGCGGACACAACCTGCTGACGCTTTTCAAGTATTTCGGCTCGGCGGAACGGTATCAGTACTTCGAGCAGGCATTCAAGCTGAAAAAAATTTCCTACGCCGAACTCAAAAAAGAATTGACGGAAGCACTGATCTCTTTTTTGGAACCGGTGCAAAAAAGACAGGCGTACTACGACGCCCACCACGACGAAGTTCGAACCATCCTCCGTGAAGGCGCCGTACGTGCGCGCGGCATTGCACAAGAAAATAGTGCCCTCATTCGAAAACGTATCGGCCTCGGTCCTCGCTCCTAGCGCTGCTGCGGCTCAAGGAAGTGTATCCGCTTTAATACCGACTCAACGGTATCTTTTGACGTGAAGTGCATTCCTGCTCGCCGCATCTCATCGCGCAGATCACCAAAGACCCGGTTCAGCTCCCGCGCGATCGATCGCGCATCCGGACGGGGGAGATGATATTCTTCAAGGAGTTTTTTATACAGCGCCTGCTTGTTCGATGCGGCCTGCTCGGCAGAAATAGACCCGACCGTCTGACGGACCGTCCTGAACTGCTTCTTTAATGCGTCAACCAATCCTTCGTAGTTATCAATATGCTTTGCGAGACGATGTGCGAACCTGCTGGCTTCAATTTCGATCATGTCGGATGCTCCCTGTTCCGCTGCCGCCGAAATCTGGCTCCGTAGCAACTCCAGATCCGGAGTCAGGTCGAATGAGCCAATCGGTGCCTGGTGTTCGCCCATGAGCTCGACGTGCATCATGCCTTGTTCGTCCTGCATAATACTCACGTGCGCTATTTGCTCGGGATGCTCGAGCGAGATGCCGACCGCCTTATCGCTCACATCGCGAGCGCCGTCCGTGTTCAGATCCTTCCAAAATTGCCGGTGGTCGGCATCATAATAGATGTGATGCCGGGACAAATACTCGGCCGCGTGCTGATCGACGGTAACCGGATGACCCGGTAACTGCTCATAGAAGCTCAATGCCTGTTCTGGAGTAAAATCCTTGGGAAGCGACACAAGCACCTGTTCGGTTGTTTCGTGAGTAACCGACGATGCCGCATCGGCAACATGAGCTCCGCTGTTTTCAAAACCCACCGCATCGAGCGTCAGATGCCGCGCGATGTCTCCCGGATCGGCATGCGCAATCGCCTCGGGATTCAGCCCGCCAAGGCGCATGTTAAAATGATCACCGGCCATCACCGTGTCTGCCCACTTGGTAGCGTCCGAAGCCCAGGCGCGGTTCGCGATGTCAAGCGCGCGGTCGTGCGCAAGGCCGTAGCGTTCTTCAAGCGTTCGCGACAACGCGCGAATCATGCCTTCGCCCTGACGGATCGTTACCGGTAACTCCCCGCCCGCCGCTATCGGCTTCGTCGGGACGGGTATCGCTTCAGCCGCCGCGTGCCCCATCGGCGAAGGTTCACGCGACATAATCTCACCGGGGAGGGGTTCGTGCTTTTCGGGAAGCGGCATAAGCTCCGGCGGCTGCGCCGGTGCTTCTCCCGATACCGGGGCGGTGTGCTCGGGGATCGGCGCGTGCCGGAGGGTGATTTCCGACCCCTCGAGCACGTCATTCGCATCCTGTCGCGCCGAGCTCATACGCTCGAGTTCCTGTCGCATTTTTTCATTGGCGATCTCGGCAACTTCCGCTTCAGAGCGTACCGGCGATTGTTGCTGCACGGCCTCGGTCAAAGGCGCTTGCTCCGCCGGTTGCGCCGCATGAGGCGCCTCGGCTGTCGCCGGTGCAGGGGCAGTTTCCGGAGCAGACACCGGCTTCTCGGCAACGGCTTCGGCTGCCTGCGGTGAGTTCCAATGATGCACCAATTCACTTGCAATGCGACCGGTGAGCGCGAACAGTAATGCCATTTTCGCACCGCGTTTCATCTGATCTTTTACGTATTTCTTGCGGCCGGTCTCGATTTTTCGTTCGCGCGATGCTAAAACGCGATCAAGATTTTGTTCAAGTTCGCTTTTTCTGATGGTTATCGGTGCGCCTTGAGCGTCGACTGTAGA
>MHKK01000020.1:533-3808 GCA_001818365.1 Candidatus Komeilibacteria bacterium RIFCSPHIGHO2_01_FULL_52_14 | reverse complement strand
CGCGATGGTCGCATACCCCAGCGCCAGAGCATCGGACAGACGATACGTGTTGCGAATGCGCTCGGCGCCCGCGCCAAAATCGGCTCTTCCTCGGACAATGCTCTTCTGCGCGTATTCAAGGCTTGCATACAATGCCTGTGCAAGTCCTTTTCGCTTGTCCGGGTTCTGCTCGCTCTGCACACGCGAAACAAGATACTCTATTTTGTTGGTCATGCCTCCCTGAGTTCCTTCGGGTGTATGTATGGTCTGGACGACGGCCGCTTCGGGACTTTTATCGACAGCTCCTTTTCGCGCCAACCGATCGCGCTCAAGCAGCGTCTCTTCTGCACGACGTTTGGCGACAAAAGCACCCATGGCCGCTGCCGCTACCGGCGCTGCGAGCGAGCCGAACATACCAACAACGGCGGTGCGCGACGCGGTACCGAGCGCAAAATACAGACCTCGTTCTGTTATGGTTGAACGCAGCGCTTCTGTCCAGAGTTTTGGAGATTGAATGTTTTGTAGTTGGAGTTCAACGTCTGGATTCTCGTTCAAGAATTGGTTCAGTGCTATAAATTGCTCGCGCTGACTCAGCGTCTCGATAACTCGACTTTCGTTTCGCCGCCGGAATCCCAAGATCGCGAGTTCTCCGCGAACCGCTTCAAAACGATCCTTGGCCTCCAGCCATTGCTTTCGCTGCTGCTCCGATGCCTGCGGCAGCGACCACTCATACGGCATCTGGGAGAATTCCCGTGCAGTTCGGTTATATGCATCTACCACCGCTTTATCGTGGAACGACAGGTCTGCGCCAAAATCTTCAGGCCTCACGATATCAATGACGAGTTCGCCGCCGTCGATGCGCGCTTGCGGCCCGTTCTCATGCAGACCGGACACGAGTTCTTTCAAAACCGAACCGTGTGCTTTCATCCCGCCGGCTAACAATTCCTCGTATGAAGCCCTTCGTTCTTTTGCGATATAAAAATGCTTCGAGAGTCCTTTCCACACACGTCCCACGAACCCCGAAGCGGAAAGATTGGACTTATAGCGCGACGCTGCCTCGGTTTCAATCCTGCCAAGTACAATCTGCTTAAAATTATCCAGCAGCAAAAATTGCTGTCCCTTGCTCAGCTCCTCAAAATGCTCGAGCTTTTTCAGCTCATCGGGCGTGATGCCGTAACGCCCGAACTCCTCCACAAGGCGCCCCTCGGAAAATTTTTCCGCTTCGGGTTCTGGCTCTGCCTCCGGCGCCGGCGTTTCTGCTGCCAGGGCTCCGCTCTCGATCTTCGCTTCCCGATCGTCAGGTTTCTCCGGCAGCTTCACTTGTGGTTTCTCGGGCACCGCGATGCCCTCCCGCGGATTCAGTCCGTAGAAATCCTCGAGCGCTACGAACTTCGTGCGAACACCGCTTGCACGGTATAAACTGGCCATGACCTCGCTCTCATTCTTATAGAGGCCGATGATCCGCCAGTCATCATCGATAACTCCGGCGCTATCGACTCGCACGCGCTGACCCGCCTCGTATCCGGTCAGTTTGCGGATGCTGCCGATATTCTCAAGCTGCCGCGCCGTTTCCTTTGCTTGCTGTTCGGCATTTGCAAGCTCACTCTCTTTCTGCTGCTCCTCCGGTGCCGGTTGCTTCGCCGGTCCGGGTTCGGGTAGCGGTGATTTCGGCGCTTCGGTTGCCGGCGGCGGTCCGTCTTTGGGTATATCGTCCGTTTCTTCAAGCGCACGATACGCCGCCTTGCGCGCTTCGTCCTGTTCCATCGCATCTTCAACCCGCTGTTGCACACCCCCGGGGGATTCTTTCCGAATGATACGCACGATCGGATACCTATGGTGCAGCTGCAGGAGTTTCTTCGGCGTGTACTTCATCGGTGAACCGTCGGCCGTCACAAAACTCAGCATACTCTCTCCGCCCTTTCGTTTCTGCGCACCGGTTACCCGAAGCTCCTGTCCGTCCTGGAACCGCAAAACATCGCCCTTGGTCAGTGCGGCAAGTTCCCCGTAGCCCGGTTCCGCGTGCCGCTCCGGTGTCCGGGGCGTTTTGGGCTTCGGTTTCCCGTCGGTTCGCGTACCGCTTTTGTCCACCGGCGCGGGACCGGGTGCTTGCGGTCGCGCTGCAGGTTTCCTGGTCACAGCCAGTATTCCGAGTTTGCGCTGCAACGAATCGTTCAGAACGGAAAATACCATTCCGCGAAGCTCGGTGTCCTTATCGATCGTTGCCGTTGGATGCGCATCAAGGTACTGCTGGACGCTGTCAAGAAAATCCGCAAGTTCTTCCGGCTCATAGGCGGGTGCGTTCAATGCCGCAATCGGTCTGCCGTATTCTCTGACTGCGCGTGCAAGATCCGTAACGGAGGCGGCGCTCCGAACGGCATCATAGAACTGCCTCGTGGCGATTTTTTTATCCTGACCGCGCGCCACATCCTGGTCCTTGCTCCCCGGCTCACCTTTTGGCGCCCCGGCGTCAGCTTTCGGCGGCTTTGCAGTTGGCTTCTTTCTATCCTCAGGTTTTTTGCGAGCATCTGCTTTCTGGCCCAGCCGATCTTTCTTCTTCGACGACCCGTCGTCACCGGATTCAGGCCCGCCACCGCCGCCATTTGGCCCTTGCGGCGGCTGCTCCGAGCCGGTCCCGCCGTTACCACCGGCCATCCGCTTCAGACGCTCGAGTGTTTCGCCGTCGACGTGAGATGCAATAGAATTAATGGAAGGCATTGACGGCTCAGCCCGCTTCGGTTGTGACGCAGGAGTCGCACTGTCGGGCGTCACCGGTTCCGCCTTGGGCGCTTCCGTATTTTTTACCGCTTCACCCTTCGCATCCGGTGCGGGGGTTGTTTCAGCGGATCCCCGGCCGTCAGCGTGCGATGTTTTTTCATCCGCCTGGCCGCTTTCCATATCGGCAAGCTGCTGACGAATAACTTCCTTTTCGTCGGGCGTGGGCGACGGCGTTTGAGGAATGCGGTCTGGATGTTCTGTTGACTGTGGCATACACACTAAGTATAGCAAATCAAACAGGTTACGATACACTCAATGCCCGTTATCGTCAAAATTGGCGACCGGACAAAACAAAAACCCCACTTAACAGGGGTTTTTACGTGCGGATAATTAAAATCCTGCATTGCGCAGGATTTTAATTCATTTACTAACAGATCTATCTAGCTGGGTGGGCAGCTTACCGGACCGATATAACTACCCAGTTGGTAATTGCCGGATAACCGCATTTCATCCCTCTGGCCGAATATCAGGACCCTGTTCTGTCCGTCGAACCGTATCGTTCCCGATGATTCTCCAAGCAT
>MHKK01000020.1:0-507 GCA_001818365.1 Candidatus Komeilibacteria bacterium RIFCSPHIGHO2_01_FULL_52_14 | reverse complement strand
GGTAGACCCAGGTTTCCAATGTATCCGTCCACTTCATGTTTCCGTTCCGCTCGAAATCGTAGAAGGTATTTTTTTCGGAGACGAAGACGAATGTATTCCGCGTTGTAAGCGTTATCTCACCGTGCCCGTTACCCTGAAACACAAATAAACCACGGGCACAATCAAACTCGGTATTGCCAAGCAGATCCTGCCAGGTTAGGGCTTGTGCGGATGGCGCAAGGAGAAGAGTAGCAAGCGCGGCTGTGAAAATCAGTTTTTTCATAATCGTTTTTCGCTATTGTTATGCATTTTGATCCCGACCTTTGTCCCTCTTTGGACGCTGCTATGCTATACCGGGACCAATGTTGCGTCAATAGGAAAAGAATCGTGCCACGGCTCCTTATCCGGTCAGGGGTTCATCCTAACGATATCTGCTCAATCGTCACGCGTCTTCCTAAAAATTTCTCGATAAGCGATCCCATCATCTCACCGTGCTCGGTAGTGAGAAAACGCCGTTGACCGTTTCTC
>MHKK01000019.1 GCA_001818365.1 Candidatus Komeilibacteria bacterium RIFCSPHIGHO2_01_FULL_52_14 | reverse complement strand
TCGGAAATAATGTCCATGTGATCCTATGCTGCTCACGATACTTTCATTTATCATCGTTCTTGGCATCCTCGTTCTGGTTCACGAGCTGGGGCATTTTATAGCTGCACGGCTAGCCGGAGTGCAGGTTGACGAGTTCGGCTTCGGTTTTCCGCCCAGGGTGTTTGGACACAAGGCTGGCAAGACACTCGTCTCGATAAACGCCATCCCTCTCGGGGGATTCGTCCGTCTTAAAGGTGAAGCCGGTGACAATGCTCATGATCCGGACAGCTATGCCTCGCTCCGTCCCGGAAAGAGATTCATCATTCTCGTCGCCGGTGTTGTCATGAATTTTCTGCTCGCCTGGCTTCTCCTTACGGTCGGTTTTATGGTGGGTACTCCTCAGGAGATTGATTCTTCGTTACCGCAAGCATCGGTCAGCGATTCAAAGATGCTCATTATCGAAGTCGCACCGGAGAGCGTTGCCGACAGATTGGGGTTACAACCCGGAGACACGCTGGTTTCCATAGACGGAAAAACGTTCTCGTCGCCTGATGACGTCGTATCATACATTCAGGCGCATACCGAAAACGCACTCAACCTACACGTCGCGCGCGGCAAAACCGAATTCGAGTATTCGGCGAAACCGGAGGCATATAAGGATAGCCCAACGCCGATACTGGGCATTGCAACGATACGCGCAGGGCTTGTCAGATATGGCTTCTTTACATCGCTCTGGATGGGAGCGCGCACCACCGTACAGATGAGTGTTGCTGTTGCTGCTGCTCTCATACAGCTCTTTGTACTCTTATTCACAGGGGCTGGATTCAGTGATCAAATTTCAGGACCCATTGGTGTTGCCATTCTTGCCGGTCAGGTCACACGACTGGGGATACAGTATGTCATTAATTTTACAGCACTTTTATCCATCAATTTGGGCATTCTCAATGCGTTGCCCATTCCGGCGCTTGATGGCGGAAGAATGCTTTTCATCGTGATCGAGAAAATCAAGGGTAAAGCCGTGAGCGCAAAAATCGAATCCCTGGCTCACAGCATCGGATTTATTGTCCTCATCGCTCTCGTTGCATTCGTCACGTATCGCGACATTCTCCGTTTTGGGGGATCGCTTTTCAAATAACGGTATGCGATTTTTCCCGAAATTCGTCGGAGGCCGCGGAGCAAAGAATATTGGTATTGATTTGGGAACCACCAATGTGCTTGTCTATGTTGCCGGTCAGGGCATCATCATTAACGAACCGTCCGTCGTCGCCATAAACAATCGAACTGATCAGATTCTTGCCGTCGGCAACGATGCCAAAATCATGATCGGCAAGACACCCCCCTACATAACGGTCTCTCGGCCGCTTATCGACGGTGTCATATCCGATTTCGAAGTTGCCGAAAAAATGATCAAGCACTTCATACAGAAGGTGCACCGGGAACACTTTGTTTTCATGCCCCGCTCCAGGGTACTGGTCGGAATCCCGCTGGACATCACCGAAGTGGAACGAAAAGCGGTCGAGGATGCAGTCATTGGAGCCGGTGCCAAGGACGTCTATCTCATCGATGAGCCCATGGCGGCCGCAATCGGCACGGGACTGCAGGTACAGGAGCCGCATGCAAGCATGATTGTGGACATTGGAGGCGGGACTACGGACATTGCCGTAATCTCCCTCGGAGGGATTGTCACCTCAAAATCGCTGAAGATAGCCGGTGAGAAGCTCAACGACGCCATCTCGCAGTACATCCGTGAAAAATACAACCTGCTTTTGGGTGAAAAAACCAGCGAGTTGATGAAAATACATATCGGATCGGCATTACCGCTCGACGAGCCGCTCTCAATGTCGATCCGAGGTCGTGATCTGCTGACCGGTCTTCCGAAGGAAATTGATGTTACGGATTCGGAGGTTCGTGATGCCATGAGTCGCTTGATCCGCCTCATCATCGATGCAATCAAACAGACCGTAGAAAATACCCCTCCCGAGCTTGTCTCCGATCTGTACCAGAGAGGGATGGTCATCACCGGAGGAGGGGCGCTGCTTCGCAGAATTGCCGACCTCATCGAAAAAGAGACGAAAATTCCTGTCCAAATCGCTGATGACCCGCTCACGACGGTCGTTCGCGGTGCTGGCCTCGTTCTCGAAGATTTAAGCAACTTACAACACCTCGTCGTTACGCCTACGAGGTCATAATTCATGGCACACAAGAGAGAGGAACGCCTTTCCGTACGTTTCTTGGCATTAGGATTCATAATCCTCATGCTGTTTGTAGTCGCCGTGCAGTACTCGGGAATATTTTCAGTCATTCAGAAATCGTATCGTACTTTTATGCTGGGGCACTCGGGGGATTTGCTTTTGAGCGAGTCGGTCACTTCCTGTGCAAGTTGTCTGGTTAGCACGAATACCGTTCAGCTGCTGCAAAGGGAAAATGATCAACTGCGATCATTGCTTAGCTTCTCAAAGCGAGCAAAGACGCGAGTCGCCGTGGCAAATATCATTTCGCGGGATCCCTTTGATTCGACTCTCGTAACCGTCGATAGCGGCTCAGCAGACGGTGTGGCAAGAAATCAGGCAGTTGTCTCTGGAGACGGCATTCTGGTCGGCAGGATTCTTGCGGTATCCGGAGAATCGGCCACCGTTCGTCTCCTGACGAGCCCATCGTCCCGTGTCGTTGCTCGTATTCAGGGTAAGTCCGGTACCGAGGGGACCGTGCGAGGGGTTGTCGGAAGCGGACTTCGTTTCGGATTTCTTGCTGAGCAGGCGGACATTGCGGTCAATGATCTTGTCGTTTCGGCGAATGGCAACCAGCTCCTTCCTCCGGATCTTATCATCGGAACAATTAAGAAGAAGACGACGGATGCGAACAATCTTTTCGCAACTGCAGACGTTGGATTGCCGCTACAATATTCCGAACTCAGCATTATCGCGATACTTATTCAATGATCAAAACGCTGACTTCCATCATGTTCGGCGGTGCTGCACTCATTGCCTTCTTCCAGTTTGCCCCCATATCGGTCCAGCCGTATGTACCGCTTCCCTTTTTTTTCCTTATGATCAGTACGATGCGCCCTGACGGCGGTGTCTATGCTCGCTCGATTTTTCTTGCCCTGATTACTGAACTTTATCAGAATCCTTTCGGAATGTCTCTTACCACTTTTATGATTACTACGGTTGGCGTGGTTACCGTTATCGAGGGACTTCGTCATGTACCGTTTTTGTACCGCTATGCGGCAGCTTGGGTTGTAGGTTCCGGCATCTACATCGTATCGCACCTGCTTCTCACTATGATTCTTTTTCGCTCTTTTATCGCACCGGGACGCATGGCCTTTTTATTCATGGTCTATCTTCTCGCAGCAATCCTCGCAACTATCTGTGTACAGATTATACGTTTTCTTTTACCAGGAACCGCTCATGAAATCTAACCCGTTCGCACTCAAACATAATACCGTTCGGGACCGGGGTCTCCGGGAATTCAGATCGACGCGTTCCGAGGGAGACACGTTCCTTTTTTTGCCCATCTTTTCAGGCTGGCTCGGAAGGGGATTGAAGCACCGACAGCTCTATGCATTTTCGGTTCTCATCTTTGGACTGCTCGGGATTCTTTTTTTACGAGTAAGCTACCTGCAGGTCATCAGAGGTCAATCGTTTTTTACACGCGCCGAGCAAAATCGAATAAAAACCGTTGTTCTGCGTGCTCCCCGTGGGATCATCTACGATCGAGTCGGCGAGCCGCTTGTCGCAAATACCGTTTCCTACACCCTTTCCCTCAATCCGCAGCTCGTCAAGGACGATGCCCAGGCCAGCGAGCTCGGGTTACGCTTAATGGAGCTCGTACCCGACAGCTCCGAGGACATACGTCAATTCACACACGACTACAAACGTCTGGACATGCTGCGGGAGATCGCTTCAAACCTGACCTATGAGCAGTCGCTGCCGCTGCAGGCATTGGCTGCAGAATACGCCGCATTGCAGGTTGCCTACGTACCGGCGCGTCACATAACAAATGGACGATCCATGGCGCATCTACTCGGCTACACGTCCTTAGTGACACCGCAGGAGCTTGCAACGCATCCCGACTACGGACTGCAAGAGGTCATAGGAAAAGACGGAGTCGAACGGTTTTACGAGAACTCGCTTCGCGGGCGCGACGGTTCCATACAGATTGAGGTTGACGCTCGCGGCAGCGAAAAGGACGAGGTGAGGCATCGGGATGCTCTTCGCGGCAACGATCTGGTCTTAACCGTTGATGAACAAGCGCAGGAGCAGCTCTTTTCCGTAATGACGGCCGCTACCCGTCAGAACGGAGGAAAGCCATCGAGTGCGGTCGCAATGGATCCGAATAACGGTGAAATTATTGCACTTGTATCGATACCATCGTATGATCCGAACGTATTTGCATCACGAGATTCCGTGCAGTTACAGGGTCTGCTCACCGACGATTCGCGACCGTTGTTCAACCGCGCTATTGCTGGAGCATACCCCGCTGGATCAATATTCAAACTTGCGGTTGCTGCCGCCGGAATGGAAGAACGCGTTATTAACGCTACGACCGCGATTAACAGCACTGGCGGCATCCTGCTGGGTACCCATTTCTACCCTGACTGGAAGCTGGGCGGTCATGGCGTCACGAACGTCACTAAGGCAATTGCCGAATCGGTAAACACTTTTTTCTATCTGCTCGGCGGCGGAGACGACAACGTTCCCGGCTTAGGAGTCGACACCATCACACGGTACGCCAAAAGGTTCGGATTCGGAACTCCGACCGGGGTGGATCTTGCAGGAGAAAGCGATGGTTTTATACCGAGTCGCGAATGGAAGGAACGCCGTGGCGAGCGTTGGTACCAGGGCGATACCTATAACCTTTCCATCGGGCAGGGAGACCTTCTTGTTACGCCGGTTCAGATCGCCCGGTACGTCAGCGTATTTGCAAATGGCGGTACTTTGGTAACGCCGCACGTTGGGAAGGAAATTCTTTCCGGAGCCGACAGACGCACGCTGGCGTATGGCACGACTCGAACCGATATCTCGCAGAACACACTGTCGATAATTCGACAGGGCATGCGCAGGACCGTGATCTCGGGTACGGCACAGGGGCTTCAAGCCGTCCCCGTTCCTGTCGCGGCAAAGACAGGTACCGCGCAGTTCAGTTCCGTAAAGGATGCCCACTCCTGGCTCGCGGCGTTCGCACCATACGATAAACCTTCTCTTGTCGTCGTAACGCAGGTAGAGGAGGGGGATGACAGGGGTTACGCGGTAGCCGCCGCACGTGACTTCATGAAATGGTACTTCGATCGCTAAATTCTTGACCGCCCTTGTAAAAACAGCTAGATTACACAGCACCGAATCATATGGTAATGACGCTGACACCGGAGGGTGTTGCCAAACTTAAGCTGGAGCTCGAGGTTTTAAAAAAGGAGCGACGTCCTGAGATCGTCGAGCGTATTCGACATGCGAAGGAATACGGCGACCTATCGGAGAATGCGGAGTATCACGATGCCAAGGAGGAACAGGCATTCATCGAAGGACGCATTATCGAGATCGAGAATACTCTGAAAACGGCATCGATCGTTACCAAAAAAAAGACGGAACATATCGACATCGGCAGCTCCGTCGTATTGCTTAAGGATGGGACAAAACACACGTTCAGCATTGTTGGTTCAACCGAGGCCGATCCTGCTGCGGGAAAAATTTCAGTTGATTCTCCTCTTGGACAAGCTTTGATCGGAAAAGCAGCCGGGGACTCCGTCAACTTACAGACGCCGACCGGCTCCGCTCTATATCGCGTCGTGGCAGTCGACTGATATGCGAAAAATTGCCATCGATCTTGGTACCACCTACACGCTCGTACACGTTCCGAAGCGCGGTATTATTGTTAATGAACCGTCAGTCGTCGCTATTTCGGCCATTGATCATAAAGTGCTTGCGGTGGGCGAAGAAGCACGCGAAATGATCGGACGCACTCCCGATACCATCATCGCGAAGCGCCCCCTGAAAGACGGCGTGATTGCCGATTATAAAACAACCGAGAGCATGTTAAAGTACTTCATCTCGCGGGCAACCGGGGGTATACGATTTTTCAGACCCGAAGTAATGATAGCGGTACCCGCAGGCATCACCTCAACGGAACGACGGGCCGTTATCGATGCGACCATCAACGCCGGCGCAAAGGGGGCATATATCATCAAACAACCGATCGCTGCGGCCTTAGGTGCCGATATACCGATCGGTTCAGCTTCCGGTCATATGATTGTTGAAATGGGCGGCGGTACGTCCGAGATCGCGGTCATTTCCCTGGGCGGCATTGTGGCGAACACTTCGGTACGCATCGGGGGAACACGTCTTGACGCTTCGATCCAGGATTACATAAAGAAGAAATATAACCTTGCGATAGGCGAGAGGACCGCTGAGGATATAAAAATAAAAATCGGCTCAGCTCTTTTTCTCGACAAGGACGAAAAAATGCAGACCGATGTCAAAGGCAGAGATATGGTTTCCGGTCTTCCTAAAACGCTGACGGTCACCTCCGACGACATTACGGAAGCCCTGCAGAACGATCTGCAAGGGATAATTGCTGCAGTTAAATCCGTCCTTTTCCACACACCGCCCGAGCTTTCGGCAGATGTCATGGACAAGGGGATGGTGCTGTCTGGCGGTACTTCGTTGCTGAGGAATATCGATAAACTTCTTTCGCAGGCAACCGGCGTGCCTGCAATGATCGCAGACGACCCCCTGCTCTGTGTTGCGCGAGGGACCGGTATAGCCCTGGACAATCTGGAAGCTTACAAGCTCAGCATCCTGTCCTCAAAATAGCCACTTGACATACAACGGTATTTTAAGTACAGTTGCGCTGCTTTGGTTATTTTGATGATCGCCTCTTGTCAGCTATAATGGCAGGAGGAGGAAAGTCCGAACACCTTAACAAAGAGCAGTCGATAACGTCGACCGTCGAGCTCAGCTCGATAGGACAAGTGCAACAGAGAACATACCGCCCAGCACCACTTTTGAGCAGCGCTACGGTTATACAACTATAGGCGCAGCATTTCATCTGCATAATGTTCAAAAACTAATGCAGGTGCACAAGTGGTGCTGGGTAAGGGTGAAAACGTGAGGTAAGAGCTCACGCGTTTACGCAGCGATGCGTATCTGTGCAAACTCTGCTCGGTGCAAGGCCAAGTAGGCCCAGCACCACTTTTGAGGAGCATGACAGCGTAATAAACTGAAGTGCTCTATTTCATCTGCATACTGCTCAAAACTAATGCAGGTGCACAAGTGGTGCTGGGCGGGTAGGCCGCTTGATCACTGCAGCAATGCCGTGACTAGAGAGATGATCATCGCTCCGATGCATAATCGGAGAACAGAATTCGGCTTATAAAATAATTAAGGCATCTACCGCTCATGAAGAGGATTGACGCTCTTTTTACGCTTTTGTTCGTACCGGTTGACTACCTTCTTTTGTTTGCAGCCGGTTTTACGAGCTATGCGTTACGGTACCAGAGTTTTGTTACGCAATTTCGACCGGTTTTTTTCGATTATCCGCTGCATGATTTTTTGCCTTCGCTTGCGCTGATATGCCTGGTCGGAGTATGCATTTTTGCGCTGACTGGTTCCTATCGCATCGCAAGTCACTACAACCTCGGCGAGCTTTTTACTAAGGCCTTTCTCGGAGTATCCACGACGATATTGATCATTATCGTCGCTGTTTTTTTGCGCAGAGAGCTCTTCTCGTCGCGCTTCGTGGTCATCCTGGCGTGGCTCATCGCGATCATCTTCGTATTCGTGGGAAGGGCGGGATTATTGTATCTTAAGACGCTGCTCCTCAAAAGGGGCATCGGAACGCATGCGCTCGTTATTGTCGGCACGGGACGGGTAGCGTCGGATCTTGTGTCCTATATTCAAAATAACTCGCAACTCGGATACAGAATCATCGCTCAGCTTGACGGTTTCGGCGAGGAGACCAAAAACAAATTGATCGAGCTGAAGCATAATAACAAGCTCGATGAAATTCTGGACACGCGCGAATCGGTTCACGAAGATCAGGCGTCTTTGATACGTTTCGTCAACTTTGCCCACGAGCACAACGTTATGTTCAGATATATCGCGAGCCTGCACCAAACGAAATTGGCACACTTCGATACGGACAGCTTGTCGGGATATCCGATCGTACAGATCAACAAAACGCCTCTGATGGGCTGGCGCCGGATTTACAAACGCTCCACCGACGTCGCGCTCTCTCTGTTTTTTTTAATCGTACTGTCTCCGCTGATGGCGCTCGTAGCGATTGTTGTGACGCTCGATTCGCACGGCCCGACGCTTGTACGTTTACAGCGCGTCGGTAGAGGAGGTCGCATATTTACGCTCTATAAATTTCGCTCAATGATCCAGAATGCGGACGCTCTGAAGTCACAGATGATGTCGCTTAACGAGAGATCCGACGGGCCGCTATTCAAAATACGCCACGACCCCCGGGTAACCCGTGTCGGCGCCATTTTGCGTCGCTCAAGCCTGGATGAGCTGCCGCAGCTCTGGAACGTGTTGAGAGGAGATATGAGCTTAGTCGGTCCGCGACCACACGAGCCGGAGGAAGTAAACCGGTATAACGAGGCATACAGAACGATCCTGTCCGTAAAACCGGGAATTTCCGGTCTCTCGCAGGTGTCGGGGAGATCGAACCTCCTTTTTGAGGATGAGATAAAACTGGACACTTACTATATCGAGAACTGGTCTCAAATGCTCGACATCTGGATCCTCGCAAAAACCGTTTTTGTCATTTTTAAATTCAGCGATGCAGCCTGAGCCCACGATCGCACTGGCCCATGACCATCTGTACCAAATCGGCGGCGCAGAATCCGTTTTGAAGACAATGGCGGATCTCTATCCGTCAGCCCCGATCTACACGTTGATATACAATGAACGAGTTAATCTGGACATCAACGCTTCACGCGTTCGGACTTCATTTCTACAACATGCTCCGGGAGGAAAAGAGTTGTTCAAGTGGTATCTCGGCGTCATGCCATCGGCATGGCAATCGTTTGATTTCACCCCGTATCAGGTAATCCTTTCTTCGTCCTCGGCATTCGTCAAAGGGATCGTTACGCCGGCCTCGTCAGTTCATATCAGCTATTGTCATACGCCCACACGGTATCTCTGGAGCGATTCTGCGGAATATGTGAGGAGTTTGCGATTATCTGCACCGTTGCGCACGATTTTAAAACGGGTGCTCGATGATTTGCGCGAATGGGATTACCAGGCAGCCCAACGCGTCGATTATTTTATCGCCAATTCGCGTTTCATCGCGCGGCGAATCGAACAGTATTATCATCGCGACAGTGTCGTGATATATCCCCCTGTGAGCGTGCAGCGATACAGAACTGAGCCAGCCGAAAAATTTTACTTGCTTGTTTCCCGCCTTCGTCCCTATAAAAAGGTTGACGTAGCGATAGAAGCATTTAATCAGCTCAAATTGCCGCTCTATATCATTGGCGCAGGCGAGGAGTACCGCCATCTGAAATCCCGCGCGAGAAAAAACATCCGTTTTCTGGGCGAGGTCAGCGATGCGACTAAAATTTCCTACATGTCGCGATGCAGGGCGTTCATACATCCGCAAGAGGAGGATTTCGGCATCAGCGCCGTTGAAGCGATGGCCTCCGGGAAACCGGTCATCGCCTATGCCTCAGGCGGAGTACTGGAAACGGTCATTCCGAATGTCACCGGAATCTTTTTCAAAGAGCAAACCTGGGAAGCTCTCGCCTATGCGGTTCTCGCCTCCCGTCAGCGTGATTTCGACGCGGGACGAATTCGCCAGCACGCGATGCAGTTCAACGAAGACGTATTTAAGCAGTCCCTGCACTCCTACGTTCAGAGTATTGTGCCTTCCTATGCGAATCGGCATTGATATGCGCCCGCTGCAGGAGGAGTATCTGACCGGCATTGGACGGTACGAACTTTCGGTATTGAAAACGATTTCTTCACTTGACCTCTCCGCGCATGGAATAGAGCGTATTGTTTTGTTGACCTTCGGGGCATCACCGCTTAATGCCGAAGCCAGGTCGCTCATAGCTCAACCTCTTTTTAAGCATACTCACCTCAAAGGGTCGAACAAGCTCCGGAACCTGCATATTGCTTTCGGTGGCACGATCAAAGGAGATGCAAAAGGTATCGATGTTTGGTGGCTTCCGCATCTCGGATTTTTTCGCTCACGGACCGTTCCGTACGTCGTAACCATTCATGATGCGTCTTTCTTTGTCGCACCCTTTTTCTACTCGCCGAGAATGAGGTTGTGGCACGCCGCTCTTCATGCCCGACGACTATTACGCGAGGCCGCATCGATCATCGCAATCTCCGATTCGACGAAGCGGGAGCTCATTCGATGTATACCGGAAGTCGAATCCCGCGTTTTCGTCTGTACGCCCGCGATGCCCATTTCCGTCGAACCGATACGGCATAC
>MHKK01000018.1 GCA_001818365.1 Candidatus Komeilibacteria bacterium RIFCSPHIGHO2_01_FULL_52_14 | reverse complement strand
TGCGAGTCACAGAACGTCCCTTCCGGAAATTCTTCGCGAACGAGCTTCGTACGGAAATCCGCACTTACCTCTTGAGTTTGCACGTCTGCTTCAGCGGGCGCTAACCACAGATGTTAAAAAACAGACAGAAAAACATTCACCAGATAACCCTTGGAAACGCCATACCGAGGAAATTTTACTCAGAACACGACTTGCATATGAGAATCGGCATTGACGCACGTTTTGCTGGACACGGAGGTCAGGGCCTCGGACGGTATACTGCCGAGCTGATCTACGCGCTTGCGGAAATCGACTCAGACAACACCTATGCCATATTGACTCGGCAGCGGGATTTTTGGCGAACCTTACCAAAAAATTTTTCCCTGGTAGAAACAAGCATCCCCTGGTATGGCATGCAGGAACATATCGGAATTCCGCGGCTCATCAAAGAACAAGATATTCATCTGATGCACTTTGTTCATTTTAATGTTCCGTACCGGTGTCCCGTACCCTATATCGTAACGATCCACGATCTCATTCTGAGGCGATTCAGTAGCGCGCACGCCACGACGAGATCGTGGCCTGTGTTTGCGGTAAAGTACACGGCATACCGCATCGGTCTGCGAAACGCTCTCAAAAACGCTTCCCGGATCGTCACGGTCTCGAATGCATCGGCACTCGACATAGAGCATTTCTATCCATTCGCGAAGAAAAAGATATCCGTGATCTACGAAGCCCCAACTGCTTCTACCATTGTTAAAGAAGATCCCGCACTGCCCGTGTCCGAACCGTTTTTTCTTCATGTAGGCAATGCGTATCCGCATAAAAACCTTCGCTACTGCATCGATGAATTTGTCCGCTTCAACGAGCAGAATCGCACGTATCATCTGGCGTTGGTGGGAAAGCGAGATGTATTTTATGAACGCTTAATCAGGCACGCTGAGCAATACCGAAATGCGCAAATTCTGTTTCTTGGTGAAGTTGGTGACGAAACCTTGTCTTCACTCTATCGACATGCCACTGCGTATGTTTCACCGTCCCTGTGTGAGGGATTTGATCTTCCGTCAACCGAAGCAGCATTGCGAGGTATTCCGGTCGTTGCAAGCGATATTCCGGTTCACCGAGAAATACTCGGCTCAGCAGCACTGTTCTTTCCGGCTGAAAAAAAAGGTGCTCTCTCGGAATCACTCCAACTGATCATTGCCAGTCAACCGTTGCGCTCCGAGCTTACGGAAGCGGGACAACAGCACGTGCGTCAATACTCTTGGAAGCTGGCTGCTCAGCAGACCTTGGAGCTTTACAAAAGCATGCTCAATTCAGTATAATGATGCTGTTTTAAAACCTGATGCCCAAAAAAAACAAAAAAAAATTAGGTACCGATTCTGTCTCGGAATTCGGCGACATTGGCCAGTTTGAGGTCGGTTCGACGACCGTCAAACAACAGACGCCGCGCAAGGTGACAGCGCATGCGCGAAAGCCAAATCGACGCGCTGAGAAAAGGTACGCGCGGGAATTTTTGAACTCTCTTATTGAAGCTGACGCTGCCCAAGCCAGCTCAGCGCAACAAAGAAGTCCGAGAACAATCGAACGCACGCAGACATCGACGCGAGCGGGACAGGATTCTACGGATCGGCCGTCTTCAAGACCCTCCCGGCACGTTCTTGATTTGCGAAAGAAGTATTTGATTGAAAAATACGAACTGCACACTATCCAGCGCCCCAGGGCTCCTTTTTTGGAGCAGCTGGAGGACTCCATCTCCCACTGGAATAGGCAGCGAAAAATTAAATGGCATTATCCCGAGACGGCAAAAAGATCAAAACCGCATCGTGACATCTCGACGGAAGCTGCGCCTTCACCTGCGTATGTCGGATCTCGGATTGTTTCATTCACGAGCATTCTCGTTCTTATTCTTGCGCCGGTTCCACTCGTCCTCGGAGTCCAGAAAATATCCTCACATGTTTCAAATATATCGATTCACGGAAACCAGGCACTCGCCTCGCTGCAACAAGGCGTCTCCGCGCTCCAGCAACAGGACCTGATAGCAGCATCGACATCCCTGCGAACCGCGCAGGGTTCGTTCCAGAAAATTGCGGATGCCGTCGCGTCATACGATTCCGATCTGATTAACATTCTCGCCCCGATACCTCAGATCCAGGCGCTGTATGATACCCTCTCTGGTCTCGCGGCAGTCGGTGCAGAAACCTCAGCGATCGGAGCGCTCCTTGCTGACAACGGTAGCGACGATCCTGCTTCGCTTCCCATCGGAGCGATCATTGATGAGCTGTACGCCCGGACATCTCGCCTTCGAAGCGCCTACGCAACGGCTCTGGCGGCACTACAAAGAGTACCCTCCTATGTACTTCCGGCTGATCTGCACGAGAACGTCGATACACTCCGTCAGAACATGATCGGCCTGAATGACGGGATCAAAAGAACCGCAGATTTGCTCGCTATAGCAGACGATCTGTTCGGACAGCGAAGCCAGGGCCGTTACCTGGTCCTTTTTCAGAATAATCGCGAGCTACGACCGACTGGCGGTTTTATCGGCAGTTACGCGCTATTGGATCTTCAGGCTGGCGCTATTCGCTCGATAGAGTTTCCCGGCGGCGGCACCTATGACCTTGCCGGAGGGTTTCAATACCATCTGATCCCGCCAAAACCGCTTTCCATCGTTAACCGTGAATGGAATCTCTGGGATGCCAATTGGTGGCCGGATTTCTTCGCTTCGGCGCAAAAGATCGCGTGGTTTTACGAACAGTCGTCCGGGCAATCTGTCGACGGAGTCATTGCAATCAATTCCGATGTCATGCTGCAATTGCTTGCGCATACCGGACCGATCCGGATGCCTCAGTATAACGTCGAGATTACCGAGAAAAATTTTTATGAGGTCGTTCAGAGAGAAGTCGAACAGCAATTCGATAAAACGCAAAATCAGCCGAAAAAAATCCTCAAGGATTTGTACCCCATGATTTTTGAGCGTATCGCGGCAAACAAAAACTATGCCGAGTTGCTTACGGTCATCGCTACCGCACTTGAAACGAAAGACATTCAGCTTGCTTTTCTCAATCACCAGGGCACACAGGATCTCGTGATCCGGAACGGTTGGGGTGGGATCTTGCCAAAACCGGATAAGGATTTTCTTTCCGTTGTTACGACGAACATTGCTGGAGGCAAGAGCGATTCATCGATATTCCAAACGATCGATCACGTTGCCCGTATCCGGTCGGACGGTCGCATCGAAGTTACCGTACGTGTGCTTAAGGAAAATCATGCCGTTCCCGAAGATCAGTTCGCGTATGTCAACAATGTTGATTACATACGCTTCTACGTGCCCCCGGGGAGTTCCTTTATATCGGCGCGGGGGTTTACGCCGGTTCCGGAAGAATTATATCGGACACCGGAAACCTTCCAGACGAATGACACCGGTTACGTCAAAAACAGCGATTTTTTCGACACTGACCCGACGACGAAAACCGATATTGGCACTGAGCTTGGGTATACGGTGTTCGGGAATTGGATGCAGGTTGAGCCGAACCAATCCACCTGGGCTGAGATAACCTACGAGCTCCCGTTTAGGATAACCCTAACGAACAGCAACGGCGTTAGTTGGTTTGCTCCATGGCAACAGAATCACCACGAAATAGATCGCTACGGATTAACCGTGGTCAACCAGTCCGGCAAGCGAAACGTGATTTTTAACTCTTCCGTTGAAGTTCCGGACAAGTATCAGATCGTATGGAGCAATAGCGTCGACAGCTCGCAACTTGGCGCTACCTCCCAGCGCGCATCTCTAAGTACCCGTTTGGATCACACGACCTCGTTTAATCTGCTCCTTTCCGAGAGAGATCCTTCATCATGAGGTTCCAAACTCTCGTACGTAGCATCTCGTCTACGGCAGGCGGAGGAGCTCTGCTTATAGCCGCGTTTTCTGTTGTCAGCAAGCTTCTCGGTTTTCTCCGTGACCGGCTGATTGCCGGACACTTTGGCGCCTCACGCATCGCCGATATCTATTTTGCCTCATTCAGGATCCCTGACTTTATCTTTAACATACTGGTCCTCGGAGCTCTCACCTCGGCCTTTATTCCGATTTTTCAGAAGACCTGGAATAGCGATCGAAGGGCAGGAATTGAGCTTTCGAACTCGATTCTCAACATCCTGTTACTTGTTATAGGAGTTCTGGCGGCGCTGCTCGTTGTCTTGGCTCCACAAGTGATGCCGCTCATTGTGCCCGGCTTCCAGCCCTCGGAAATGGCGCTGACGGTAACGATGACGAGGATCATGCTGGTCAGTTTGCTTTTTTTTACGGCGAGCAATGTGCTGAGCGGCGTTCTCAACGCTTGGCATAAATTTTTTACGTTTGCGGTGAGCTCTGCTGTCTATAACGTCGGCATCATTTTCGGTATCGTGCTGCTGTACCCGATATTCGGTATCTATGGGTTATCATTCGGCGTCGTGCTCGGGTCAGCACTCCATTTTGGGGTGCAACTGGCCGAATCACTTGTCAGAGGATGGCGGTATGCGCCGGTGATACGGATCTCCGCCGCCGCGAAACGGATATTCGTTCTGATGATACCTCGGGCGATCGGCCTTGCCGCCTCGCAAATCAATCAAACCATCATACTCATCCTTGCTTCCGCGCTTCCGGCCGGTCACTTGGCGATATTCATGTACGCCGATAATTTACGAAGCTTTCCGATCGGTATCTTCGGTATCTCTCTTGCCGTTGCAACATTCCCGTCATTCAGTCAAACGCTTGCCGCAAACGATCTCACCCGCTTTCGAACTATTTTTTCTCGCCGTTTCCGTCAGATTATTTTTTTTCTCATACCGATATCTTTTACCATACTGCTCCTGCGCGCCCATATCGTACGGGTTGTTCTGGGGAGCGGATCGTTCGACTGGAATGCGACCTTGCTGACGGCGCAAACGTTGGGTTATTTTGCGATTGCAATAAGCGCCCAAGGGCTGATCCCGCTTATGGCGCGTGCTTTTTACGCCGCCGAGGATACGCGTACGCCGGTGATCATCAGCATATCGGGTATGTGCATCACGATCGGTCTTGCTTTATTCCTGGTCCGGTATTTTGGCCTCATCGGTCTGGCCATTGCCGACGCGTCGGCGAATCTTCTGATGATGCTCGCCTTTTTTATATTTCTACATGCCAAACTCGGCGATCTGAATGATCATGAGATCGCCCGAGCCGTCCGCAGAATACTAAGCATCAGTTTGGTAAGTGCGGCGATCGTACATTTCACCCTGCAAGCAACCGATGTGCTTCTGGCTTCACGAACTTTTGTCGGCGTCTTGTTGCACGGAACCGTTGCAGGCTCAGCCGGGATCATAACGTATCTGACACTCGCACTGCTGTTGAATTTTGACGAAGCCGCGGTAATCAGGAATTTTTTAAGACGAACATTTCGAACGTAGAAAACATGTCACCTTCATCAATCAGAAACTTCTGCATTATCGCGCATATCGACCACGGTAAGTCGACGCTTGCCGATCGAATGATTGAATTAACCCATACGGTTTCATCGAGGGACATGCGCGACCAGCTGCTCGATACGATGGATCTTGAACGCGAGCGGGGGATTACGATTAAATTGCAGCCGGTCCGCATGCGCTGGAAGGACTACGAATTCAACCTGATCGACACGCCGGGCCATATTGATTTCACCTATGAGGTTTCCCGGTCCCTGGCAGCCGTTGAAGGCGCACTCTTACTTGTAGACGCAACACAAGGCGTTGAAGCACAGACGCTTGCCAACCTCTATTTAGCAATCGAGCAAAATCTGACAGTCGTTCCTATCATCAACAAGATCGATTTGCCGGCAGCTGATGTTGCAACGGTCACGCACGAACTCGTACACCTGCTGGGGTGTGCCGAGAGCGACATTCTGCAACTTTCGGCAAAGACCGGACAGGGCGTTGAGGCCCTGCTGGACAGGATACCCGCGGTGATACCGCCGCCCCCTGTTTCTGTTTCTGACATGCCGCAAGGCCTTATATTTGACGCTCAATATAACGAATACAAGGGCGTTGTCATCTACGTGCGCCTCTTCTCTGGACGACTCGCGGCCGGCGATACCATACGTTTTGCGAAAGCCGGCATAAAAGCGGAAGTTCTTGAAGTCGGTTTTTTCAAACCATCCTGGGAAAAATCCTCGGAGCTCGCCGCCGGTGAGATCGGGTACCTTATCACGAATATCAAGGATATATCGCTGGCCAAGGTCGGTGACACGATTGTGCGGTCTACCGACACGGCGACACCGGCGCTCAAGGGATATCAGGAAACCAACTCGATGGTATTTGCCGGAATATTCGCCGAAGAAGGTTCTGGATACGAGAAACTGCGTCAGGCGGTCGAAAAATTGAAACTAAGCGATGCCAGTCTCAATTACACGCCCGATCATTCGGAGATCTTCGGATTCGGTTTTCGATGCGGGTTTCTTGGTTTGCTCCATCTTGAAATATTCCAGGAGCGCCTGAAACGCGAGTTCGGCTTGCCGATACTCATTACGGCCCCGACGGTCGCATATCACGTCTATAAACGATCAGGCCAGCCCGAGACCGTCACCTCGCCTGCGTCGTTTCCCGATCCTGGTACTATCGAACGCGTCGAGCAGCCCATTGTCGGCCTTGAATTAATTACGCCAAAAGAATATCTGGGCGTTCTGATGGACTATATGCGTTCCGTTCGGGCCGAATTCAGCGGGACCGAGTTTCTTGAGGCCGGGCGTGTCATTGTTCGGGCTGATTTACCGCTTGCAAACGTCATTGTCGACTTCTACGACAGAATCAAAAAATTATCCTCCGGTTACGCCTCGTATTCCTATGAATTTAAGGGGTACAGCCAGTGTAAGGTATCAAAAATGGACGTCCGGATCGCTGACGAAGCCGTTCCCGCGCTCGCAACCATCGTACCGACCGACGAAACTCACAAGCGGGGTCGCGCGATCGTCAACGCCTTGAAAGAGGTGTTGCCGAAACAACAGTTTGTTCTGAAAATTCAGGCTGCCGTCGGAGGTACCGTCGTTGCCGCAGAACGGCTCTCGGCACTACGCAAGGACGTAACGGCAAAGCTTTACGGAGGCGATGTCACCAGAAAGAGAAAGCTCCTGGAGAAACAGAAAAAAGGAAAGAAGCGCATGGCCTCGCACGGGACGGTCAAAATACCGCAACAGGCGTTTCTGGCCGTTCTTAAGAAGGAGTAAATTGAAATAGCCCGGCTGAAAAAACAAGCATGGAGAGGATGACCATAATCGAAATGGCGATCCAGCCGACCTTGAGCATGTTGTTTCTATGACGTCGTTTCATGAAACCAGTATGAATGAAAGTTCCGCAAAAATCAACGCCGATGAACGCGTATACCACGTGTCCCGCGCTTTTGCATCGCGCAGGTATCGCTTGATTTTGGCAGGAGCCGCGGTTCTCGTTTTCTTTTCGCTCCCTCTTTTTTTGAAGGCGAGGACAGCAGGAATTGCGCTCTGGTCATCTCTTATCGTACTGCTTGTCTTTTTTGCACTTCAGAGAATCCGCGGAGCGAACTACGTCATTACGGCAACCGCAATCGTAAAATACACTGATGACGGCGCACGAGCACTATGGCGTGTACCGCTCAGCGAAGTTGCAGACGTGAAACGGAATCGATCTTCGGTCATTATAGCCCTTACGCACAGGTCGCTTTTTTTATATAATATCAGCGAGCCAGAAGCATTCATTCGGGTACTTCGCGAACGAATATACGCGGTAAATGCATGATGCGATCTCTGTTACAGTCCAAAATAGTCCTTCTCTTGCTGTGTATCGTCGCACTCATAGCGGGTTTTCGGCTGTCAACCGAGATCAGCCGGCGAATGAGCATCGATAGAGAGATCTCAGACATCCAAAGGAGGACTGCGGAGCTCCGCTCTGAGCGAAACAGCTTGTCGCAAATGATCTCCAAGCTTTCGACGGATTCGTTTATCGAGAGCGAAGCACGCGATAAGCTCAACCGTGTACGCGAGGGTGAGCGGGTCGTTGTAATCAATCCTGCAACGGCAGGCGATTCTCAACTGCAGCATCTTCCGCAAACATTCGTACAGGACTGGTGGCGATATTTCTTCGATTCAAAATGAAAATACGACGACTTGCATCTATAACCGGGATCGTAGGAGGAATTCTTTGCGTACTCGCGATCGTGACGATATATCGTGCACCACGTTGGTCCGACGGTGCCATCATGTTGGGTAAAACCCTTAATATTCCCGTCGCCCGCGTGGCCGATCACCGAATCGGCTTTCGAGAATTTTTCCGCGAATACGATGCCGTCAAACGAATAATCGGTTCCGACGCGTCTCCGTCGTCTATCGCAGACGGAGTTCTTGCGCGTCTTCAGGATGAATATATTACGTCCCGACTCGCTTCCACATACCGGGTTCGTATATCGGGAGACGAGCTTGACCTGTATCACCGGGAAATGATCGCCTCTGCGACCACATCCGATCCTTTTTTGCGAAGCGCGTATGTCCGTGATCACATTGTACGAACGCTGCTCTTGAAGGACAGGTTGGTGGATATTTTTCTTGGCCAACCCAACCCCGCATTCGACAAGGCTAGTCAGTTGCGCATGCAGCTTATCGCGGACACAAGCTCCGAACCTTTTGACGGAACAGGAGCGACAACGGCAGTTTCGGGCTCGGAAACCCTCATCGCTGCAACCGATCTTGGTCCCGAACACCTTCAGATTTTTCGGGCTCTAACGGATGGAGAAGTGACGCCGATCGTCATTGAGCATGACGGATACTATCTCTACAAGATCGTCAAACATTTCATCGATCCGCAGGAAGTATGGCAAACCTACGAATACTACGTTCAGGCAAACCCCTTTGCCGCGGTATACGATCAATATGCATCAAACCACCCGATACTGCTCTATGTTAAAAAAAGCGCACTTGCATCGTGACGCTTTGTGGAGCCGCCGGTGGGAATCGAACCCACGACCTACGGTTTACGATACCGTCGCTCTACCATCTGAGCTACAGCGGCGCGCGAAATGGGCTCTGCGTGCGGGTATGAGTATTGTTGTCGGCGTGCTGCTCGGTACGATCGGTCATGCGCACGCGGAAATTTATGACGTAACCCTGTCAGAGCATAATCTGATTCAACTCTTTCGTCAACACTCTTTTGTAGCACTTGAATCGGTCAGCGGCCACAGAACGCATGCATTCCTTGAAGTCATACCAGACGCAGACGGTCGTGCAACCGTCACCGTTCTCCCGCGCTCGCTGATTGCCCGTTTTACCCTTACCGATACACGACCGCTGTCCGAGCGACGACACTGGACTGCATCGAGTGCCACTACGTCGATTCCCCTTGTCATGATTTCTTCGACGGAGACTTCGACGCGCTATTTTATCGAAGCAACTTCGTTCACGATATCCAGCCAATCCGAGCCGATCGCAACAAATGAGGTAGAAGCTGCGCAAGGAGGAGTCAATCGTGCGAACGCTGCGTTTTTTTTCATGAAAGATCCGCTTGTCCCGATTCTACCAACAGGTCTGCAGCTTGTGACGCCACTCTATACACTTGACTACCGACAGAGCGCCATTGATTCTGTTCCTTTTCGCATTAAAATACCGTATACTGATTCTGCCGGCATGAGCCGTGCCCTGTACGCATACGACCCTGTCGGCCACTCATGGAAGGCACTGGAGAGCTACAACGATGTCGAAGCCAGGGTTCTTACGGGAACCCTTACCGCACCGGTGCGCTATGTGGGAATCCTGGGAAGCGAGCAGGCTCGCGACGGAATCGCAAGTTGGTATTCCTTCAAACGCTGCCTCTGTGCAGCTTCAACCATTTACCCGAAAGGCGCAACAGTGCGTGTAACGCGTCTGAAAAGCAATAAGAGCGTTACCGTTAGAATCAATGATTACGGGCCGGAACCCTGGACCGGGCGTCTCATCGATCTCGATGCGTATGCGTTCAAGGTAATCGGTGCTCTCCGCGCAGGCCTTATCTATGTCAAAACAGAACTGATACGAACCCCATGATACATCTTAAAAATCTTACGAAGGTATACCCACCCAGTACCGTTGCCATCAAAGACGTAACGCTTGACGTTGAGCCGGGTGAATTCGTATCGATTGTGGGCCAGAGCGGTTGCGGCAAGTCGACACTCGTGAAACTTCTCATGGCGGAGGAGCGGCCGACAGAGGGGGAGATCGTAATCGGCGGATGGAACATCACGCACATCAAGAAACGGGAAATTCCCGTATTGCGAAAGCAGATCGGCGTTATTTTTCAGGATTTCAAACTGCTACCAAAAAAAACGGCATTCGAAAACATTCGATTCGCACTTGAGGTCTCAGGTCATAAACGGCGCGAGATCGACAAAGTCGTTCATCAGGTGCTCGGCCTCGTCAGTTTACGCGATCAGGCCCACCAGTACCCAAACCAGCTCTCCGGCGGCGAGCAGCAGCGCGTCGCGATCGCCCGAAGTCTCGTCCACCGACCCAAGCTGCTGATGGCGGATGAGCCAACCGGTAATCTTGACGCAATCACCAGCCGGGAGATCATCGATCTGTTGCAGAAGATCAATGACTTCGGGACGA
>MHKK01000017.1:10884-11161 GCA_001818365.1 Candidatus Komeilibacteria bacterium RIFCSPHIGHO2_01_FULL_52_14 | reverse complement strand
TACATCGATGTCCTGCGTGTCGAGCAGCAGGACGGCACCGTGCTTGAAGAGCGCCGCGGCGAAGCGGCGAGCAAACGGGTGCTGCCCCGCGAGGCCGTGCGCGAACTCAGCGGTGTTCTTTCTGACAACGAATCGCGTGCATTTATATTTGGTGCGAATAATCATCTGACGTTACCGGGGCGTCCGGTTGCAACAAAAACCGGTACAACCAATGACTATAAGGACGCCTGGACCATCGGCTACACGCCATCCATCGCCACCGGTGTCTGGGTCGGCA